>JAFPYE010000122.1 GCA_017412325.1 Kiritimatiellia bacterium
CGACGCCCGGCACCTTCTCGGCGACCAGCTTTGTCAGTCCCGCGAAGAGCTTCATCTGCGCCAGCATCCCGTCCGTCACCTTCAGACTGCCCGTGCCGTTCAGCCCGCGCACGGAATTCGTCGTCATCGGGAAATCCACCGAATAGTTGGCGTCGACCCGCCCCCGGCGTTCGCCCAGGTCGAACTCGAGCGTGTCGGCCAGCTCCTCCAGCGAGCCCTCGCGGTAGTCCATCTCGACGTGCGCCGTCGCGCGCGTCGCGTCGAAGCCCGCGAAGTCCAGCCGCGCGCGCGCATCGATCTGGCCGCCCGTCTTGCCGCGCGCCGTCACCTTCGGGAAGTCGAGCACGTCGCGGCGCAGGTTGAATTCGACCGTGGCGTCGCGGAGCTCCATCCCGTAGAAGGCGCCCTTCGCGAGCTGCGCGGTGCAGCGGAGGTCGTTCGCCTCCAGGTCGTCCTCGGTCGTGCCCGTCCGCCCCTTGACGGTCAGGACCGGCTTCGTGTCGCAGCGGATCATGTCGAGCGTCGTATCGGGCGACAGGAAGTCCACGTCGGCGATCCGGAGGATGTCGCGGAACGCCAGATGGCTCGCGATGTCGTAGTCGAGTCGCACCACCTCGTTCGTCATGTCCACCGTGAGCGAGCCGCCAAGCCGCGCGCCCTCCGGGTCCAGCGCCACCGGCAGGTCGATCTTCAGCCGCACGTTGCCGTTCGTCCCGCGCACGTAGTAGCAGAAGTCGAGCACGCCGTCGGCGCGCGACATCTCCACCCCGTTGTACTTGCCCATGACCGGCTTCAGGTCGAGGTTCATGAAGAAGTCGCCGTTGACGAGGTTCGCCTCGAACCGCCCGCGCGACGGCACCGGCTGCGGCACGTCGGTGAAGCCGTCGAAATACGGGAACGCGCACGGCACGTCGAGCGCCTCCAGGAGCGGGCGGATCTGCCGCTGGGTCGCGAGCCCGTGGATCTCGGAGCGGAACCACTGCTCGACCAGGTCCAGCTGGACATGGCCGTCGATCCGCAGCAGGCGGCCGGCCTCCGGCCAGTCGATGTGCACCTCGTCCAGCGTCGCCCGCTTGCGGCGGATGCTGACCTGCGCCGTCACGCGCGCCGGGGTCAGCCCGAGGATGTCGGGCTCGTCCAGCTGCAGGCGGAACGTAGGGATCTTCGGCAGGTCGAGGTCGACGCGCCCGTTCGACTCCTGGCAGCCGGACGCGTAGTAGCTCGCGGGCAGGCGCGGATACTTCAGTGCCACCAGGCGCACCTTGCGCAGGATCGGATCGACCGCCACCGTCCGCACCGACGCCATCGTCTGGAACGCACCCGTGTCCGCGCGCTCCTCCACGCGAATCCCGCGCAGCAGAAGGCCCTTCTTGAACCCGAACGACGCCCCGTCGCAGCTGATGCGCAGATCCTCGTTCGACAGGCGGCGGCAAGCCGCCTGCACCCACGAACGCGGCAGCTTCTCCTCACGGAAAAAGAGACTGCCCAGATAAACCAAAAGGACGATGAAGACGAACTTCACCGTTCTCCAGAGGATGTTGAAAAACCGTTTCACCTTGCCGCAATCACCTTTCACGTGCTCCTGCTGCCTTTGGCAGCCCCTAGGAGAGTCGAACTCCTCTTGCCTGGATGAGAACCAGATGTCCTAGCCGATAGACGAAGGGGCCAAGCTTGGTGCACCCGGTGGGATTTGAACCCACACACCTTGCGGCACCAGAACCTGAATCTGGCGTGTATGCCAATTTCACCACGGGTGCTACGGGGGAATAGTATCTCATAATCCGCCGCGCTTGTCAATGGGGGTCTTGCATCTTTTTTACGAGGCCGTTTCCGCGCCGTCCAGGTTCGACTGGATGGCCACCGCGAGGATGTGCTTTTCGCCCGGCTCCAGCGCCTTGAGCGCCTTCGGCCACGACGTGACCGGCTCGACGCAGACGAACTTGCGCCAGTCGTCCGCCGTGAAGTCGGAGAGCACGTTTGCGGGGCCGGGGTTCCAGACGATGGCCGAGGCGTTGCCCGTCGACGCCATCGCGATCGCGCGCTTCAGCCCCGCGTCGAGGATCGCGTATTCGTGCTTCGCCGCCGGCTTCAGCGTGAAGACGTGGTCAGTCGCGGTCGTCATCGCGAGGTCGCCCGCGAGCGTGTGCTCGCTCATGTCCTCGGCAAAGATGTAGGAGCAGCCGTCCAACCCCTTCACAGTCACGCCGTCGCGTTCGCGGCAGGCGAAGTAGGGATGGAAGCCCGCCGTGAATTCGAACGCCTGCGTGCCCGTGTTGACCGTCGTGAGCGTCAGGTTCAGCTTCATCGACACCGACACCTTCACCTCCACGTCGAAGTCGTACGGGAAGAGTTCGCGCGTCTCGGCGCTCGACGTGAGGCCCAGCGTGATTTCGGTCATCTCGTCGGAATACTCGCTCGCGCGCACCGCAAACGGCATCACGCGCGCAAAGCCGTGCTGCGCCAGGCCGGGGATCGCGAGCTTGCCGAACTGCGGCCAGCAGACGGGGATGCCGCCGTGAAACGACTCGCCCCGGTTGTAGTCGCGCTTCGCGGGGCGGAAGAGGACGGGCGCGTGGCCCGTCGGGCGGTAGGAGAGCGTGTTCGCGCCCAGGAGCGCCACTTCCGCCGTGCCGTACTTGTTCGTCAGCACCACTTCGGGGTAGCCGCCGTGGCCGGGGTGGAACACAATGCGTCCGGGCGCGCCGTAGCGCCGGTTCAGTTCATCGATCGTCATCTGTCTCGAACTCCTTTCGTTTGCCGTTAAAGGGATGGGTAAAGGCCAGGCGCACCGCGCGCAGGTAGAGCCGGTCCGCCTTGCGTCCGCCGTACTTGACGTCGCCCAGGACGGGATGGCCCGCCGCGGCGAACTGGACGCGGATCTGGTTCTTGCGCCCCGACTTGAGCGTCGCTTCCACCAGCGTCGTGTCGCGCGTCGGGTGCGCGTCGGGTATCTTCCGCCAGTCCGTCCGCGCGAGCTTGCCGCCCTCCTGCGCGCCGACGACCCGCACCTTCATCGTCTTTGGATCGTCCTTCAGGTAGCTTTCAAAGACGCCGCCGTCGTCCGCGAGCGATCCCTCCACCCGCGCGACGTACGTCTTCTCGGTCAGTTCGTTCCACCGCGCGCGCAACGCCTCGGCGAACCGTTCGTCTTTCGCGAACATCATCACGCCGCTCGTCTCGCGGTCGAGCCGGTGGCAGAGGTAGACGCGCTTCCGGCTCTTCGCCTGCCCCTTGCGCACATAGTCGTTCAGGAAATTTTCGACGGTCGGCTGGGCCTCGCGCGCGGCGCGGCCGACGAGCCGCGTGTTCGTTGTCAAGAGACCCGCCGGCTTGTCGATGACGATCACGTCGTCATCTTCGAAGAGGATCTCGAACGGCAGGCGGCGTTTCATGGCCGCCTACCCGATTGCCAGCATTGCGTCGATGGCCCGCTTCGCCCGCACGGCGATGTCGGCCGGCACCGTCACGCGCGTCTTCATCTCGCGCAGCGACTCCATCAGGTTTTCCAGCGTCGTCTTCTTCATGTTGGGGCAGACGAGCCGCTCGTTCACGGGATAGAATTTCTTGTCGGGGCTTTCCTGCTGCAGGCGATGGAGGATGCCCACTTCCGTGCCGACCAGGATTTCCTTCGCCGCCGATTCGCGCGCGTACTTGCACATGCCGCCCGTCGACAGCCGCTCGTCCGCGGCGTCGCGGATGTCCTTCGCGCATTCGGGATGGACGAGGACGGGCGCGCCGGGATGTGCCGCGCGCGCGTCCGCGATCGCCTGGACCGTGAGCGCCGCGTGCGTCGGGCAGTAGCCGGGCCAGAGAAGGTATTTGCGGCCGAGCAGTCCCATGATGTGCGAGCCCAGGTGCTGGTCGGGCACGAAGATGATTTCCTCATCCGGCGCAAACGTCTTCATCACGCGCTCGGCGTTGCCACTCGTCACGCACAGGTCGCACTCGGCCTTGACCTCGGCGGTCGAGTTGACGTAGCAGACCGCCTTCGCGCCGGGATGGCGCGATTTCAGTTCGCGCAGCTGCGCGCCCGTGATCATGTCCGCCATCGGGCAGCCCGCCGTCGGGTCGGGGATGAGCACGGTCTTGGACGGGTTGAGGATCGCCGCCGTCTCGGCCATGAAGTAGACGCCGCAGAAGACGATGACGTCGGCGTCGATCTCCGTCGCCTTGCGCGCGAGCTCCAGCGAGTCGCCCGTGTAGTCGGCGGCGTCCTGCACCTCCGCGCGCTGGTAGTTGTGAGCGAGGATGACGGCGCCACGCGCCTGGGCGAGGCGCCGTATCTCGGCAATCTTCTCCGCGTCCGTCACTTAGTTGCCGCCAAAGCAGTTGGGGTCGAAGTTGAAGAACACGAAGAACGGCAGGAAGCCCGTCTTGTTCCAGCAAATCGACACCTGCGCGCCCTGGATCGACGCCGCATCGCAGGCGATGCCGAGCTGGCAGCCCTTGATGTCCTTCGACGAGTTCTCCGCCGGCGAGCCGACCCACCAGTTCCACGCGAAGTCGGCCTTGGCCGTCGTGACGGCGGCGAGCGCAAGAGCCGCCGCGAAAAGCAGTTTCTTCATGTCTGTATGACCTTTCATTTGAGCTGTCGATGAGGTTGCCAACAGTATATCATATCTCGCGCCCTAGCGGAAGCCGAGGATCTTGTGGAGCTGGACCGAGAGCGACCAGCCCTCGAGCTGGTCGAGGACGCTTTTCGCGCGCGCGAAGTCCATCACGCCGTCCCGGTCGCACGGCGAGACGTAGTAGTCCGTCGCGGCGATCTGGCGACGCACCTTCCGGCAGAACGCCACCGCCGCCTCCGACGACGCGACGACGCGCACCTCGTCCGCGCGCGTGAGCGCCAGGCGCTCCGGGAACTCCGCCTTCGGCGAGCAGGCGACGTAGTCGACGAAGCCCAGCCAGTCCGCGTCGCACGTGCCGTTCGTCTCGACCGCGATCCAGTACCCCTCGCGCTTCAGCGCGGCGATGAGCTCCGGCATCTCCCCGACGAGCGTCGGCTCGCCGCCCGTCAGGACGACGCTCTTCGCCCGGCAGCGCTTGACCTCCGCCACGAGGTCGTCCAGCGACAGCGTGAAGCGCGCCGTGCAGTCGGTGTCGCACCACGGGCACGCGAGGTTGCAGCCCGCGAAGCGGAGGAAGACGCAGGGCCGCCCCGTGTTGCGCCCCTCGCCCTGCAGCGACTCGAAGATCTCGACGAGCGTAAAGATGGGCCGCCCTCCCCGTCAGTAGATGAACAGCATCTGGCGGTATTTCGGCAGCGGCCACTTCGCGTCGTCGACGAGCATCTCCAGCCGGTCGACGGTCGAGCGCAGGCTGGCGAGCGCGGCCAAAATGCCGCGCGGCTCGCCTTTTGCAATGGCCTTCTCGATCTTCTCGCACTTGACGTGCAAATCGTCCAGCCCCGCGCCCAGCTTGAGCGATAGCGCCGTGAGGCCGCGCACGCCGACCTTCAGCCCGTCCTTCTTCGCCTGGCCGATGGCCGTCGCGAGGCGGCTGAACTCGTCCGCCACCACCGGGCGGATCATCGAGCGCGCGATTTCCAGCGCGACCTTGCCTTCGATCAGGATGCGGCTCAAGTAGTCCTCGGCGGCGATCTCGTGGCGGCTCGCCATCTCGCCCTCGGTCAGCACGCCGTACTTCGCGAAGAGCGCGCGGTTGGCGGGATCCTCCAGCGGCGCGATCGCCTCGAGCGTGTCCGTGAGGTTCGGCAGCCCCCGCTTCGCCGCCTCCTTCGGCCAGGCGTCGCCGTAGCCGTCGCCCGAGAAGAGCACGCGCTTGTGCTTCTTGATGAGCCGCTGCAGCAGGTTCTGGAGCTCCGTGTTGAAGTCACCGCCGCGCGCCTCCAGCTTGTCGCAGATGGCGTCGATCGACTCCGCGACGATGGTGTTCAGGACCATCTGCGACGCGGCGCAGTTCTGCGACGAGCCCGGCGTGCGGAACTCGAACTTGTTGCCCGTGAACGCGAACGGCGACGTGCGGTTGCGGTCGGTCGAATCCTTCGGCAGCGCGGGCAGCGTGTCGACGCCGAACTTGAACGTAAGCCGCCCCGTCCGCTTCGTGCGCGTCCCCTCCTCGATCGCCTGCATCACCGCCGAGAGCTCGTCGCCGAGGAAGATGGAGATGATCGCGGGCGGCGCCTCGTTCGCGCCGAGGCGATGGTCGTTGCCCGCGCCCGCCGTCGCGAAGCGCAGCAGGTCCGCGTGCAGGTCGACCGCGCGGATGATCGCCGACAGGAACGTGAGGAAGATTGCGTTGTCGCGCGGGCTGTCGCCGGGCGAGAGCAGGTTCTTGCCGCCGTAGGCGATCGACCAGTTGCAGTGCTTGCCCGAGCCGTTGACGCCCTCGAACGGCTTTTCGTGCAGGAGGCACACGAGCCCGTTCGCCTCGGCCGTCTGCTTCAGGACCTCCATGATCAGCATGTTGTGGTCCACGGCGAGGTTCAAGTCCTCGAACATCGGCGCCAGCTCGAACTGCGCGGGCGCGACCTCGTTGTGGCGCGTCTTCGCCGGGATCCCCAGCCGCCACAGCCGGTCCTCGACCTCGGTCATGAACTTGAGGATGCGCGGGCGGATCGCGCCGAAGTAGTGGTCGTCGAGCTGCTGGTGCTTCGCCGGGGCCGCGCCGAAGACCGTCCGGCCCGTCTGGAGCAGGTCGGGGCGCTTCAGGTAGAACGTCCGGTCGACGAGGAAGTATTCCTGCTCCGCGCCGAGCGTGATCGCCACGTGCCCGCCCGCCTTGCCGAACTTCTTCATGAGCCGCTCCGTCGCGCGCGTCACCGCCTGGATCGAGCGCAGGAGCGGCGTCTTCATGTCGAGCGCCGCGCCCGTGTAGGCGCAGAACGCCGTCGGGATGCAGAGCGTCGCGCCGTTCGCGTGGCGCTTGATGAACGCGGGGCTCGTCGGATCCCACGCCGTGTAGCCGCGCGCCTCGAAGGTCGAGCGGAGCCCGCCCGACGGGAAGGAGCTCGCGTCCGTCTCGCCGCCGATCAGGTTCTTGCCGCAGAAGCGCTGCACCGCCGCGGCTGGGCCCGTCGGCTCCAGGAACGCGTCGTGCTTCTCGGCCGTGCCGCCCGTCATCGGCTGGAACCAGTGCGTGAAGTGCGTCGCGCCGTTCTGGAGCGCCCACTCCTTCATGCCGTGCGCCACCTCGTCCGCAATCGACGGATCGAGCGGCTTCGATTCCTTCATCGTCGCAATCAGCTTCGTCGCGACCGCCTTGGGCAGGAAGTCGCGGATCGCCTTCTCCGAGAAGACGTCCTCGCCGTAGGTTTTCAGGCTGGTGTCGATCATGTGTGCGCGTCCTTTAGAATACCCGGTTGTCGATGAGCCGCGTCTTGCCGTCGTAGGCGGCGACGAGCACGCATGTGCCCTTGCCGATCGCCTTGCGCGGCGCGAGCGTGGCCGCGTCCACGCAGGCGACGTAGTCGACGACGAGCCCCGCCGCCGTCAGCTTCTTCGCGATCGCGGCGGTCGTGGCGCGGCGGCCCTTCGCGTCCGTAAACGTCGTTCCGTCGATCTCGCGGAGCGCGCGCGAAATCGCCAGCGCCCGTTCCTTCTCCTCCGCGCTCAGGTAGGTGTTGCGCGACGAGCGCGCGAGCCCCGACGGTTCGCGGACGATGGGCGCGACGACGACCTCCAGGTCGAAGTTGAGGTCGCGCACCATCCGCTGGATGACCTGCGCCTGCTGGTAGTCCTTCTGGCCGAAGACGGCGAAGGTCGGATGCGCCAGGTTGAAGAGCTTGGCGACGACCGTGCACACGCCGCGGAAGTGGCCCGGCCGCCGCGCGCCGCACAGCCCCGCCGAAAGCGCCTCCTCGTTGACGTAGACCGAGTGGCCGTCCAGGTACATGTTCGCGGGCGTCGGGAAGAAGACCGCCGTCGCGCCCGCCGCACGGCACTTCGCGAGGTCGGCCTTTTCGTCGCGCGGATACTTGTCGTAGTCCTCGTTCGGGCCGAACTGCACGGGGTTGACGAAGACGCTGACGACGATTTCGTCCGCGCCCTTCCGCTTCGCCGCCGCGATGAGCGACAGATGCCCCTCGTGGAGGTAGCCCATCGTCGGCACGAGCGCGACTTTCTTTCCTTCGAGCCGGCGCGCCGCCGCCCATTTCTGCAACTTCTTCGGTTCGCGGAAGATCTTCATTTCACCAATCCTTTCAACAGTGCAATTTCCTCTTTGTAGCCCTGCAGGTCGCACGGCGTTTCCAGATAGAACGGCAGGTCGCGGAGCGCCGGATGGTTCACGATGCGGCGAAACGCCTCCAGCCCGATCCGGCCCTTGCCGATTTTCTCGTGGCGGTCCTTGTGCGCGGCGAGCGGATTCATCGAATCGTTGATGTGGATCGCCTTCAGCCGCGCGAGCCCGACCACGCGGTCGAACTCCGCCACGACGCCGTCGAGGTCGTTCACGATGTCGTATCCGCCGTCCCAGACGTGGCACGTGTCGAGGCAGACGCCGAGCGGCGGCGCGCCCGCGCCCTCCGCCCGGTCGATGATCGCGCGCACTTCCTCGAAATTCCGCCCGATTTCGCTGCCCTTGCCCGACATCGTCTCCAAGAGGACGGTCGTGGACGGCGCGCCGCCGACGTTCTGGAACACCTTCAGCAGCAGGTCGCAGATGTTCGCGATGCCCTTCTCCGCGCCCAGTCCCGTGTGCGATCCGGGATGGAAGTTGTAGAGCGCGCCGGGCGTGAAGGCGAGCCGCCGCAGGTCGTCGGTGAAGACGGATTCGGCGAAGTCGCGGATGCGCGCGTCGCCCGAGGCCGCGTTGAGCGTGTAGGGCGCGTGCGCGAGGATGGGGCCGAGGCCGTTTGCGGCCGCAAACGACACGAACGCCGCCGCGTCCGCCTTGTCAAGCGGTTTGGCGGCGCCGCCGCGCGGATTGCGGGTAAAGAACTGGAAGACGTTCGCGCCGATCGACTGAGCGGTCTGCGCCATCGCCACATACCCGCCGCTGGACGACAAGTGACACCCGATTTTCATAGGCAAAATAGTATATCACAAATCAGCCCTCCGCGGCAAAACCGCACGGGTGCGGCAAAGAGCCCGGCTTAGGCCAGCTCGGCGATGTCGTAGCCGATCAGGTCGAGGAGGAACTTGCGGCGGTAGTCGTAGTGGCCGCGCTCCCGCGCAAAACGGCGCGACGCGGCGAAGTAGAGTCCGTTCCGCATCCAGCCGACCTGAATGAGCACGAAGTCCGCCAGCGACCGGATGTTCTGGTAGTCGACGGGCCACCCCTCCTTGATCGCCGCGATCACCGCCGGATTCGGCGGAAGGTCGTAGCGCAAATTCCAGAACGCCGTCGCGTCGGTGCGCCAGTCGGTCGTCGCAATCTGGTTCTCCAGCACGCGGAAGATGTCGAGCTTGTCCGCATCGCGCACGCACTTGGCCGCCGTGTCCATCAAGGGCGGCATCCCCTCCGGCAGGTCGCGGCGGTTGTGGTAGAGGACGGCCTTGAGGACCGCCTCGCGGTCGGCCGCCTCCAGCCCGTCCAGCCACCCTTTCGCCTTCACGATGTCGTGCGAAAAGACGGCATGATCCACCGAGTCGCTGTCCTTGAACGTGTTGTATCTCTTCAGCTGCTCGTAGCGGCCCGTATCGTGCAGGAGCGCGGCGAGCGTGCAGATTTCGGCCGTGTGCGCGTCGAACTTCTCCGCCGCGGCAATCTTCTTGGCGTTGTCCACGACCAGCGCCGTGTGGATGCGCTTCAGCTCCATCATCGGCGGCAGCTTGCCGTCCACCTTGAACGTGTCCACATAGTCGAAATAAAGCTGGCGCAGCTTGTCCATCGCGTTCACTCCTTCAGTTCCACCGAAAACGGCCCGTCGTTCAGGAGCCGCACCTTCATGTCCGCGCCGAACCGCCCCGTGCCGACCTTCGCTTCGCCCAGCGCCGCCTTGAGCCGCGCCACGAACCGCTCGTAGAGGGGAATCGCCACGTCGGGCCGCGCCGCGTTGGAGAAGCCCGGACGGTTGCCGTGCTCCGTGTCGGCGTAGAGCGTAAATTGCGAAACGACGATCACCGACCCGCCGACGTCGCCAATCGACTTGTTCGTCTTGCCGTTCTCGTCCTCGAAGATGCGCAGCTTCACCACGCGGTCGGCCAGCTTGTCGGCGGCGGCTTCCGTGTCGGTGTGCGTGACGCCGAAGAGGATCAGATACCCCTTCCCGATTTCGGCGACGCGCGCGCCGTCGATGTCGACGCTCGCTTCGGCGACGCGCTGGACCCAGGCCTTCACGGACGGCGACTAGTCTTCGCTC
>JAFPYE010000017.1 GCA_017412325.1 Kiritimatiellia bacterium
GCCGCGCGACCGCCGTCGCCACCGCCGTGTGCGGGTCGAGCACGTAGCCGCACGCCGCGCGCATCCGGCGCATCTCCGCCTCGGTCTCCTCCGGCGTCGCGACGCCGCCCGCAAAGTCCGCGAAGAGCCGCGCCTTCGCCGCGTCGTTCAGCTCGTAGCGGCCCTTCGTCGCCAGGTCCGCCATCAGCCGCGCCGTCTCGGCGCACGCCGCGTCGATCCGGCCCTCGAGCCCGCCGTTCAGCAGCCACAGCAGCCGTTCGACGTTCGACGACTTGCGGATGTCCATCGACGGCGAATTGGTGATCGTGAACTTGTCGCCGGGATCGTAGACGCCCGTCTGCACGAAGCGCGCGAGCACGTCGTTGACGTTCGACGCGCAGACGAACTTCCCGATCGGCGCGCCCAGCAGCTTCGCGTAATAGGCCGCGAGGATATTGCCGAAGTTGCCGGAGGGGACCACGACATCGAAAAGCGCACCCGTCGACGGGCGGGGTGCGGGGGCACCAGAGCCCACGTCACGTTCCGTCCCCGAACCCCGCCCAAGGAGTCTTGAAGCAGCCAGAATGTAGTAGCCGATCTGCGGGATGAGCCGCCCCGTGTTGATCGAGTTCGCCGACGAGAGCGTCACGCCCTTCGCCGCCGCCGCCGCGTTGAGCGCCGCGTCCGCGAAGATGCGCTTGACCGCCGCCTGCGCGTCGTCGAAATTGCCGCGGATCGCAATCGCGTGGACGTTCGCCTCGTCGGGCGTCGTCATCTGGAGGCGCTGGATCTTCGACGTGCCGACGTTCGGGAAGAAGACGGCGACTTCCGTGCCGTCCACGCCCGCAAAGCCCTGCATCGCGGCGGAACCCGTGTCGCCCGAAGTCGCCGTCAGCACGAGGACGCGCTGGCCGTTCGCCGCGTGGCGCATGAAGACGGGCAGCATCGACAGCGCCACGTCCTTGAACGCGCCCGTCTTGCCGTGGAAGAGTTCGAGGATCTGCATCCCGTCCGCCGCAACGAGCGGGATCGGATCGGCGGCGGGGAAGCGGCTGAGGAGGCGCTGGACCGCCTCTTCGCGCACGTGCGCCGGGAAGTCGCCGAAGAGCGCGGCCAGCACCGCCGCTTCCGCGTCGCGCAGGTCGCGCACCGCCGTGCAGTCGATTTTCTCCGCGCCCGTCAGCACGGGCACATACAGGCCGCCATCGGGTGCCAGCCCCTGGAACACCGTCTCGGGCGCCGTCGCCTCAAGTCCCTTTCGCGTTGAAACGTACTTCATTTTTTCGCCTTCCCTCGACTAGTTGAACATGAACTCGACGACGTCGCCGTCGCGCATCTCGTAGTCCTTGCCCTCGGGCCGGAGGACGCCCGCCTCGCGCGCGCCCTTCTCGCCGTTGTACTTCACGTAGTCCTCGAACGCGATCACCTGCGCCCGGATAAAACCCTTCTCGAAATCGGTGTGGATGACGCCCGCGCATTTCGGCGCCTTCCAGCCGCGGCGGAACGTCCACGCACGCGACTCCTTCGGCCCCGACGTGAAGTAGCTCGCGAGCCCCAGCGTGTGGTAGGCGAGGCGGATCGTGCGGTCGAGCGACGACTCCTCCAGCCCGTAGCTCGCCAGGAACTCCTTCGCCTCGTCCTCCGACAGCCCCGCGAGGTCGGCTTCCATCTGCGCGCAGATCGTCACCATCTCGGCGCCCTCCGCGTCGGCATACGCCTTGAGCGCGGCGACGTGCGGATTCGCGCCGGGATCGGCCAGATCGTCCTCGGACACGTTCGCGCAGTAGATGACCGGCTTGTCGGTGAGGAAGTGCAGCTCCTTCAGCACGGTCAGGATCGCGTCGCCCTCCTTGCGCGGGAACGAGCGGACGCTCCGGCCCGCCTCCAGATGCGCGAGGAGCGCCGCGCACGCCTCGGCCTCGGGACGGAGCGGCGGCTTGGCCTGCGCCTCCTTCTTCACCTTGTCGTAGCGCCGCTGCAGCTGCTCCATGTCGGCCAGGATCAGTTCCGTCTCGATCACCTCCGCGTCGCCCTTCGGATCGATGGGCGCGGACTTGTTGCCGCCCTCCTGGACGTGGATGATGTCGTCGTTCTCGAAGCAGCGCACGACGTGCAGAATGGCGTCGCATTCGCGGATGTTGGCGAGGAACTTGTTGCCGAGCCCTTCGCCCTTCGACGCGCCCTTCACGAGCCCGGCGATGTCGGTGAACTCGACGGTCGCGCGGATGATGTTCGCGGGGCTGTCGATCTTCGCGAGCGCCTCCAGCCGCGCGTCCTTGACCTCGACGATGGAGGTGTTCGGCTCGATGGTGCAGAACGGATAGTTTTCGGCGGCGGCCTGCTGCTTCTTCGTCAATGCGTTAAAGAGAGTGGACTTGCCGACGTTCGGCAGCCCCACGATGCCAACAGAGAGACTCATTTTTGTTCTTCTTCCTTCGTTACGGTCTTCGGCGGACACGCCCAGTCCGGATACAGCGTCTGCAGCGTCTTGCGGTAGTAGTCCGCGTCGGTAATGCGGTCGTCCCGCAGCGCGTCGGCCAGCAGCTTCTCCAGCCGCGCGACCTGCGCGGTGCGCGCATCGCTCCGCCGCGCCGTCCGCGCCTCGTCCAGCCGGCGTTCCACGCCCGCCAGCCGCCGCGCCGCCGGGGGCAGCGTCGGATCGTTCTCGGGGCGGTAGTCGGACTTCTCCTTCTTGACGAGGTTGCCGTCCGCGTCGATGACGCTGTCGTCCGTGCTGATCCACGCCAGGTCCGCCACCGTCTTTTCGGGCCGGAGCGCCGCCTCGCGCTCGTCCAGGTCGCGCTTCCACTCCAAAAGCTCGCGTTCCATCTCCACCAGTTCCAGCTGCTTCAGCTCGTAGAGCTTCGCCTCGGCGATGACGCGCTCGGACTGAAGCCGCTCTTTCTCCAGCGCCGCAAGCGCGCTTTCGGCCCGGGCGACTTCCTCGTTCTCCGCCGCCTTCGCCTTTTCGGCCTCGGCTTTCGCCGCCTCGGCCTGCGCCTTGGCCGCCGCCTTGTTGTCCGCCGCCGTCGCCGCTTCCGCTTCGCGCGCCGCGCGGTTGGCAATAGCCGCCTCGCGGTCCGCCGCCGCCTTCTCTGCCGCAGA
>JAFPYE010000123.1 GCA_017412325.1 Kiritimatiellia bacterium
GTGAAGCGGGCCTGTTTTGCGCCGGACATTGCGCCGCCAACTGTAAGGGAGGAGACATCAGTAGCGAAGTAGTAGTAGTACTGGGCGTTGGGCGAAATTACCAAATCCGTGAATTCGAATGTTGAACTGCCGCTCGCCGTCCACTTTGCGCCTGCGGCGCTAATTCCGACAATTACACCCTGCGGCGTCGTCACGACGAGGTATGGGTCTACCTCGTTGCCACTTGCCTTGCCGATGTCTGCATTGTTGTGACCAGCCGAATGCCAATAGACCTTGATGGAATCCAGCTTTACGGCATCAGCCGTGGCTGCGATGTCATTATCATCGGTATTAAACATCCAATCCGCATTGATTTTGAAACGCTGGTAGTTGGCGTTTCCGTAAGCGCCTGACGTTCCCGTGGTAGCGTCGTCCTTATATGTCGAGTACGTCGCCGCCCATGACACCAGTGGCGTCACAAAGCACAGCGCAAGCGCGAGGCGCTTGATAGATGTTATTGGTGTTTTCATTTGTTGTTTTTTCCTTTTGGGATGTGAGTGAAATGGTGAGCGGTCAAGGGTTCATCTTCGCGCAGGGCGCATTAAGGCAGCGACCCCGCTCGCGCCAATGCCGATGGCGCGCGCGTCGCCGCGCGGCTGGTTCTGTGCCGATTGCCTCTTTAATTTCCCCACTCGTGCTGAACCTTTTAAAAGTTTACGAGGCGTATTTTATCACACCATTCCCCGTCCGGTCAAGGGGTCACCGCAGGTTTCTGAACCAAACATATTCGAGTTGCGCTGGCGCGCGACCACGAAAGCGGGCGAGCGCGGCGCGGCGATGGCAAAGACGGCGTACTTCATGCCCTAGTTGGACGAGATGGCCGAAATGCGCGACGCCAGGAGGTTGTTCTGGGCGATGTAGACGTAGTCGCCGCGCCGGATCTCGGCGGGTCGTCACATCGCCGCGCGGAAGGCCGCCGCGTTCCGCTCCGGTCCCTGGTCGCCGTCGATCCGGCGCAGGAGCCCCTTCGCTTCGTAGAACGCGATCAGCGGCTCGGTCTCGCGGTGGTAGACGACGAGGCGGTCCTTGACCGTCTCGGGATTGTCGTCCTTGCGGATCGCCAGCGCCGTGCCGCACACGTCGCACACGCCCGCCACCTTCGGCGGCAGGGCCGTCACGTGGTAGCCCGCCTTGCACTTCGGGCAGGTGCGGCGGCCCGCGATGCGGTCCTGGATGATCGCGTCGGGCACGTCCACGAGCACGACGCTGCGGATCGGCGCGCCCATCTCCGCGAGGATCTCCGCCTGCGCGAGGTTGCGCGGGAAGCCGTCGAGGAGCATCGTCACGTCGCCCGTCGTCTCCGCGACCACGTCCTTGATCATCTGCGCGATGAGCGCGTCGGGCACGAGGTTGCCGGACTCCATGTAGCCCTTGGCCTCGACACCCGCGGCCGTGCCCTTCGCGACTGCGCCGCGCAGCAGGTCGCCGGACGAGACGTGCTTCAAGTTTGCGTTTTCGGCCGCCAGGCGGCTCGCAATCGTACCCTTCCCCGAACCCGGGGCCCCCAACAGAATGACAATGTTCATGTCGGGTAGTATATCATAAATTCGGGAGACGTTCGACATGGAACCAGTCGACGTCGATCCAGCCGCGGTCGGTGACGTCGGCCGCGCAACCGGCGTAGAAGCCGACCGTCGCACCGATCCACTTGCCGGGCGCCGCCGTGAACGGCTCCTTGCCCGCGACCGTCCACGTCGCGCCGTCGAGCGAATACGAGAAGGTGCAGAGCGCCGCCGGCGCGCGCATCTTCGGCGGGACGTACGCCGACGGCCGGACCTCGACCCGCAGCCACACGTCCTTCACCTTCGCGCTCCGCGCGCCCGCCTCGACCGTCTCCGCCTTGACGGTCGCGACCGTCCGCGACTTCTCGTCTTTGCCCTTGTCGGCGGAGGGGCACTCGGTGTAGACGACGTCGAAGCTCTCGCCCTTCGCGCGCAGGCCCAGCCGCGCGTAGGACATCCCCTGCACGACGAGGCCCGCCTCCGTGCTGTCCATCTTCGCGCCCACCTGCGCCTTCATCGTCGCCGTGAACGCGAACGCCGGGAACTTCTGCACGAGGGCGTTCGGCGTGTTCCACGTGTTGACGACCTCGCGCATCGAATTCGCAAACGCGCCGTCGTCCAGCCACTTGCGCACGCCGGGCGTGGAGTAGAGCCGGAAGACGCCGCGCGTCGTCGGGAAGCCGACCTGCGCCTTCGTGCGCCCGAGGTACTGCCACTGCGGCCCGAGCCGCGGCGCGTCGAACTCGTCGTCCAGCTGCGGGTAGAGGACCTGCGCGTCCCGCGTGCCGCCCTTCGGCATCTCGTACGCCTCGACCGGCTCGCCGCATCCGTCGCCGTCCGCGTCCGCGCCAATCACCGGCCAGCCGTCCGCGCGCCACGCCATCGGCTCGAGGTAGACGATGCGCCCGTAGGCGTCGCGGTCGCTGAAGTGGACGAACCAGTCCTCGTCGGCGGAGGTGTGCACCCACGCGCCCTGGTGCGGCCCGTTGACCTTCGTCTTGCCCTGCGCCAGCACCGTCCGCGCCGTATACGGGCCGTAGGGGCTGTCGCTCCGCGCCGCGACCTGCCAACCCTGCTCGACGCCGCCCGCCGGGAAGAAGAGCCAGTAGCTGCCGTCGCGCTTGTAGAACTTCGGGCCCTCGGCCGTGTGGTTGCCATCCGGCACGCCGTCGTAGACCAGCGTCTCGTCGCCGCGCGTCGCCGTCTCGTCCGCGTTCAGCTCCGACACCGTGAGGATGCCGTTGAACTGCGAACGACTCTGCGCCCAGCCGTGGACGAGGTAGATCCGGCCGTCGTCGTCATAGAGCGGACACGGGTCGATCAGCCCCTTGCCGGGCTTGACGAGCACCGGCTCCGACCACGGGCCCGCCGCCGTCGGCGCGGTCGTGCGGTAGATGCCCCGGTCGGGGTCGCCCCAGTAGATGACGAACGCGCCCTTGCGGTAGCGGATGGACGGCGCCCACACCGCGTTGCCGTGCTCGGGGCTTTCGGTCTCGAACGGATGATTCCGCAGGGCGTGACCGACGTACTGCCAGTTCACGAGGTCGTCGGACGCGAGGACCGGCAGACCCGGCAGCCCGCCGAACGACGAGGCCGTCAGGTAGTATTTCCCGTCCGGCCCCGCGCACACGTCGGGATCGCTGAAGTCCATCGCGAGAATCGGGTTCGCGTACGTCGCGGCACACGCGCCGCGCACAAGTCCGAGGACCAGCAAAAAGGCAGTCGTCGCTTTCATGGCGCGCCGTTACAGCCCCTTCTTGGCGTACTTGAGGCCGATTTCCAGCCCGCGCAGCTCCGCGAGGCCGATCAGGCGGCCGCCGTAGCTGTAGCCGCAGTAGCACTTCTTGCCCTTGAGCGCAGCGAGTTCGTCGTCGATCTCCATCAGCCGCCCGTGGTCGGGACGGACGACGATCTTCTCGCCCCGCCGCTTCTCCTCCTTGAGGAATTCCTCGAAGAGCTTCGGGATGTTCGTCTGGCCGCAGAGGTGGCACTGCGACTCGTGGAACACCTTGTCGTCGGTGTACTCGAGGTTGCGGAAGTGGCAGAAGAAGACGCGCTTGCCGAACTTCTTCATGATGGCGACCGCGTCGTTCGCCGGGTCGCCGCCCAGCGAGCCCGTGCAGAGCGTGAGCCCCACGTGCTGCGAGGGGCACCGCTTGTACATCTCCGCGATGTCCTTCGCGTTCGAGAGGATGCGCGGCAGGCCGAAGATCGGGTGCGGCGGATCGTCGGGGTGGATGCACATGTTGACGCCCGTTTCCTCCAGCACCGGCGAAATCTCGTTGAGGAACGCGTACATGTTTTCGCGCAGCTTCCGGTCGTCGATGCCCTCGTAGGTCTTGAGCTGCGCGAGGAACTCCTCGGGGCTCAGGTCGTCGACCGTCCCGGGCAGCCCGCAGAGAACCGAGTCCGCGACGCGCTTGCGGCCCTTCGCGTCGAGCTTCGCCCAGACCTTCTTCGCCTTCGCGCGCGTCTTCGCGTCATACTCCTTCTCCGCGCCGGGGCGCTTCAGGTAGAACAGGTCAAAGCCCGCGAGCTCGTATTCGTTGTATTCGAGGCAGGTGGAGCCGTCGGGCAGCTCGTATTCGAGGTTCGAGCGCGTCCAGTCGAGGACCGGCATGAAGTTGTAGCAGACGGTCTGGATGCCGCACTTGGCGAGGTTCTTCAACGTCTGCTTGTAGTTCGCGATGTACTTCTGGTAGTCGCCCGTGCGCTTCTTGATGTCCTCGTGGATCGGGACGGATTCGACGACGGACCAGGTCATGCCCGCGTCCTTGACCTTCTTCTGGCGCGCCTTGATCTCGGCGACGGGCCACACTTCGCCCGGCTTGCGTTCGTAGAGCGCGGCGACGATGTCCGTGACGCCCGCCTGGCGGATTTCCTTCAAGGTGATCGCATCCGCGTCACCATACCATCTCCAACCCTGCTTCATCTTTTTGTCCTTTCAGATTCGTTTAACTCCGATTGATCCGAAGTCTCCGCCCAAATCATCGGAGTTTATGCCTCCACTTTCTTATAGTGCGGGACGAGTGTTTTCATGATCGACCAACCGACAAGATAGGCGACGGCGCAGTAGCTGAAGACGATCATGTAGCCGGCCGGCTTGCCGCTGAAGCCGAGGAACGTGAACGCCTCGCCCCGCTCGCCCGCAAACGTGAAGAGCCAGCCCGAGGACTTGTTGATCAGGAACGAGCCGCAGCCCGCCGCGAACTGGGCGATGCCCGTGAGCGTGCCGATGGTCGACTTCGGGAACATGTCGCCGACGACCGAGTAGACGTTGGCGCTCCACGCCTGGTGGCCCGCGCACGCAAGGCCGATCAGAATCGCCGGGAACCACGCACTCATCGCGCCGAGCGGCTGCGCGCCCAGGGCCAGCAGCGGGAAGCAGGCGAAGATCAGCATCGCGGCCATGCGCCCTTCATACGGGTTCATGCCGCGCTTGTCGACCATGTACGTCGGGATCTTGCAGAGGTAAATCGACACGACCGTGACGATCGCGTAGAGCGTGAAGATGAGCGCCATGCCCATGCCGTCGGAGCTCTTGTAGCCGAACTGGTCGGAGAGGTAGCCGGGCGTCCAGAAGAGGAAGAACCACCACACGCCGTCGGTGAGGAAGCGACCGAAGACGAGCGCCCACGTCTGGCGGAACGCAAAGCACTTGAGGAATGGGATCGTCTTCTGGCCGTCGGCGGCCACCGCCACGCCGTCGTCCGCCGCGTCGTCCTGCTGGATGTAGGCGAGCTCCTCCGCGTTGACGCGCGGATTCCCGGCCGGCGTGCTGTAGAGCCAGAACCAGAAGCCCATCCACACGAAGCCGAGCGCGCCGATGATGATGAAGCTCATCTCCCAGCCGCAGTACTTGGCGATCAGCGGAATCGTCAGCGGCGCCGCGAGCGCACCGACGGAGGAGCCCGCGTTGAAGATCGACGTCGCAAACGCGCGGTCCTTCTTCGGGAAGTATTCCGCCGTGACCTTGATGGCCGCCGGGAAGTTGCCCGCCTCGCCGAGCGCGAGCACCGACCGGCACGCGAGGAAGAGCCACACGGAGATCGTCATGCCCCACATCGCGACGAAGCCGAGGCCCTTGAGCCACTCGGTCCCGAGGCCGCAGCCAGCGTGCAGGCACGCGCCAAGCGACCAGATGAAGATGGCCCAGAGGTAGCCCTTCTTGGTGCCGAGCTTGTCGATGAGCTTGCCCGCGAAGAGGTTGCAGATGGCGTAGATGATCGAAAAGACGCCGGTGATCGTGCCGTAGTCGTTGTCGGTCCAGCCGAAGACGGGGGCGATGAAGTCCTTGTAGGTGAGCGACAGCACCTGGCGGTCCATGTAGTTCACCGTCGTCGCGAAGAACAGGAGCGAGCAGATGATCCAGCGGAAGTTCGACATCTTTTGCATCAGGGAACCTTTCAGTTGTTTAAGGTTGCGATTAGTATATCATAAACACACGCCGAAGGACATACCCATTCGGGTAGTCTTGGGCAAAAGCGTGCTACGGGGCGGAGGCGGTTGGGGCGAACGATTGGCTCCGGCGGGCGGATGTCGTGGCTCACCGTGCTGAAGAACAGGCGCCGCGACCGCTCCGCCTCCTGCGCGCGAGCGGCTACTTCATCGTGTAGCCATTGAACTTATGCGTGTTGTAGAGCTTCTGGCCCTTCGGCACGACGAGCCCCATCGCCTGGCGGATGGCGACGATGTCCTCGACGAACTTCGGCGCGAGCTGCTTCACCTTGCCGCCGTGCGCGTTCGCGAGAAGCAGCACCTGGCAGTAGGCGTCCGCGTTCTCCGCGAACCACTCCGCCTCCTCGATGTCGCGGCCGCCGCAGACGATGCCGTGGTTCTGCATGAAGACGACGTTCGACTTCTTCGCGGCCTCCGCGACGGACGCAGCCACCGCGTCGGTGCCGGGCGTCGCGTAGGGCGCGAGCGGAATCTGCCCGAGGAAGATGTCGGCCTCCGGGTTGACGCCGTTCGGCGGCACCAGTCCCGCGAAGAGGAACGCGTTGCAGTGCGGCGGATGGCAGTGCATGCAGGCATTCATGCCCGTCGCCTTCATCATCGCGATGTGCACCTTCACCTCGCTCGTGCGCGGACGGTAGCCGCACAGCTGCCCCGCCTCCATGTCCACGAGGCAGATGTCCTCGCGCTTCATGAAGCCCTTGCAGCACAAGGTCGGCGAGCAGAGGACGAGGTCTTCGCCCACGCGCACCGAGAGGTTCCCGCCGTTGCCGTCGGTGTAGCCCTTGTTGTAGATGCGGCGGCCCATCTCGCAGATCTGGTCCTTCACCGCGTTGATCGGCGCGGAGTTGAAGAACTTGTCGAGCGCGGCGCGCGTCTTCGGCTGGGGTCCGTTCTGCCAGTCGTACACGCGGTTGACGAGCGGCGGATTGATGTAGAGTTTCTTGTCCATGTGCCTATTTCCTTCTCTGGCGGATGATTTCGTAAAGTGTCACGGCGGCGGCGACGCCGGCGTTGAGCGACTCGAAGCCGCCCGGCATCGGCAGTTCGGCCACGAAGTCGCAGGTCGCGCGCACGAGGCGCGTGATGCCGCCGCCTTCCGCGCCGACCACGAGGCCGACGCGGCCCGTGAAGTCGATGTCGGTGTAGGCCTTGGCGTCCGGGCCCCAGTCGAGCGCCGTCAGCCAGCAGCCCGCCTCCTTCAGGTCCTGCATCGCCCGCACGAGGTTGACGACGTGCGCGACCTTGATGTGCTCGGCCCCGCCCGCCGACGCGCGTACCGCCGCCGGGGTGATGCCGCACGCGCGGTCCTCGGGGATGACGACGCCCGTCGCGCCCACCGCGCACGCGGTGCGCAGGATCGAGCCGACGTTCTGCGGGTCTTCGAGGTGGTCGAGGATGACGACGAGCGCGTTTTCGTCCGCAGCCACCTCGGCCACGAGCTCGTCGAAGCCGACGTAGGGATAGCCCGTCGTCTTCAGGGCGACGCCCTGGTGGTGGCCGAAGCGCGTCAGGCGGTCGAGCCCGTCGCGGTCCATCGTGCGGATGACGAGCCGGCGCGCGCGCGCCTCGTCGCGGATGCGCTGGAGCTGTTCGTCTTCGTCCGGCGACGCCGGCGGCAGGATGATCTCGCTCGCGGTGCGGCGGCCGGCGGCGAGCGCCTCCTCCACGGGATTGCGCCCGTAGATCCACTCGCCGCCCGTCACCATTTCGCGCGGCCCCTTGCGGTGGCGCGTATTTTGATAGTTGCCCATCAGCGTTTCAGCAACACGGCCTTTTCGTACTTCTGCACTTCCTTGAACCATTCTTCGCCCGCCGGCACGCCGAGGCGCTTGCAGAACTCCGCCCAGACTTCCTCGAACGGATAGTTCTTGTACTCCTCCTGGAGCACGAGCTGCGCGGTGAACTCGCCCGCGTCCTGGAGCGCCTTGAGCTGCGCGTTCGGCGTCAGCATCGCCTTCATCAGCTCCTTCTGCATGTTGCGCATGCCGAGCACCCACGCCGCGACGCGGCAGATCGACGCGTCAAAGTAGTCGAGCGCGATGATGAAGTTCTCGGGGCCCATCTTGACGATTTCCTGCGCGGCGGCGCGCAGGTCGTCGTTCTGGCGGATGACGTGGTCGGAGTCCCAGCGCACCGGGCGCGAGATGTGGAACGCGACCTTGCCGAAGAACATCAGGAACGAGCTGATCTTGTCCGCGACGTTCTCGGTGAGGTGGAAGTGGCCCATGTCGAGGAGCGCGAGGATCTTGCGGCTCTGCGCGTAGCCCATCACGAACTCGTGGGAGTTGACGGTGTAGCTTTCGACGCCGATGCCGAAGAGCTTGGACTCGAGGAACGGGATGACGCGCTTCCGGTCGAACTTCGCCTTCTTGAAGATCTTGTCGAGCGAATCCGCCATGCGCTGGCGCGGCCCGAGGCGGTCCGACGGCTCGTCCTTGTAGCCGTCCGGGCACCAGAAGTTGATGCCGCA
>JAFPYE010000124.1 GCA_017412325.1 Kiritimatiellia bacterium
CCCATCACCTTGACGAGGCCGATGCCGCCGGCCGTGCCCTTCGCCTCGACGTGCGCGTTGCGGACGACGTCCGCCGCGACCGCGACCGCCGTCTCGAAGCCGAACGAGCGGCCGACGAACTGCAGGTCGTTGTCGATCGTCTTCGGGATGCCGACGACGGAAATCTTGAGGTTGCGCTTCTTCACCTCGTCCGCGATGTCGCGCGCGCACCGCAGCGACCCGTCGCCGCCGATGCAGAAGAGGACGTTGATGTTCATCCGCTCGAGCGTGTCGACGATCTCGTCCGTCGGCTGCTGGCCGCGCGACGAGCCGAGGATCGTGCCGCCGAGCTCGTGGATCGTGTCCACGTTGTCGGGGTTGAGCATCATCGGCTGGTAGTTGAACTTCGGCGAAAGCCCCGCGTAGCCGTACTTGATGCCGAAGATGGTCTTGACGCCGTAGTCGAAGGAGAGGATCTCGACGAGCCCCTTGATGACGTTGTTGAGCCCCGGGCAGAGGCCGCCCGCCGTCACGATGCCGACGCGCGTCCACGACGGCGCATGGAAGATCTTCGGCAGCGGGCCCGCGCGCTCGAACGTCGGCAGGTGGCCGAGCTTCTCGCCGATGTACTTCAGGAACGACTCGTTTTCGGTCACGAGGATGCGCTCGCCGTCGCGGATGAATTCATGGTGCCGCACGGGCGAATCGATCTTGCATTCGCCCAGCGTCTCGATCTGGCACGAATACTCCTTCTGGTTCGCCGCGATCTTGTCGAGTGTCGTCGACATGTTCAATCCCCCTGTTATTGATTGTCACGGTATTATAGCACATTCTCTTCCGCGCGTAAAGTGCGCCCGGCGCGGGACGAGGCGGGAAGTCCCTGCCGCCTACTTCATCCAGATGCACATGCCGACCTCGATCTTCGCGGGGTTGATCATGTTGCCGGGAATCACCTTGTTGCGGATCGTGTAGTAGGTGGTGGCGGAATTCCACTTGCCGCCCGCGATCTGCGCGGCGGTGATGTTCTTCGACACCGCCCCCTTCATCGTGTAGCCCTGCGCCTTCAGGTCCTCGATCGTCACGGGTATGCGGCGGAACGGCTTGGATGGCTGGGGCGCTGTCTTCGCCACCGTTTTCGGCGCCGCTTTCACCGCCGCCTTCGGCGCGGGCGGCGGGGCCGCGACCTTCGCCTCCACCTTCCCGTAGGCGCCCTTCATCGTGTCGACGTTCCCGTAGAGCACCTTCGCCAGGTAGTCGTCGCCGACCACGAGCCGCTTCGCGCGCGTGTCGGGGTCCGACGGGGCGCGCGCGGACAGCTCCAGCACCCGCCGCACGCTCGGCATCGCAAACAGCATCCCGCAGCGCTTGCGCCCGCGGTGCTTCTTCTTCTGCCACTTGTTCGGCGCGCCGTAGGCGACCTGGCTGTGCGTCACCACCTTGTCGTCCGAGAGGTGGTACATCTTCTTCAGCTCCTTCACGAGATCGCGGATCGCGTGGAGCTGGGCGAGCGGCATTTCCTGGTCGTGGTAGCCGACGCACTCGATGCCGATGGAGAACTTGTCCACGTCCTCCTTGCCGTTCCACATCGAACGCCCCGCGTGGAACGCCTCGCGGTCGCGGTCGACGATACGGTAGACGATGCCCTCCTCGGTCACCAGGAAGTGGCATTCGCCGCGTTCGGAGACCTTGGCGAGCGACCCGCGCGCCGCCGCCTCGGTCGTGTGCAGCACGATGAGCTCCGTCGACTGGCGAATCTTGCGCTCGGGGTTGCGCGGCGAGCGGTAGCGGTTGGACGCCTCGATCGCGGCGGCGGGAATCGCGGCGAGGACGGCCAGCGCGGCCGTCAGCCAAGCCCTCGCGAAGAACCCCCGCGCCGCCGCCATCCGGTCAGCTCCGCGCCTTGAGGAAGTACTTGTACGCCGGATCGTTTGTCACGTCCGTGAACGGATAGCCGATCTCCGCGAGCGCCGCGGCGAATTCGCCGCGCTCCGCCTTCGGCACCTGGAAGCCCGCGAGCACCTTGCCGTGGTCCGCGCCGTGGTTCCGGTAGTGGAAGAGCGAGATGTTCCAGCGCCCCGCGATGACCTTCAGGAAGTTCATGAGCGCGCCCGGCTTCTCCGGGAACTCGAACGTGAAGACGACCTCGTTGACGATGCCCGCCGAGCGCCCGCCGACCATGTGGCGGACGTGCTCCTTCGCGAGCACGTTGTCCGACAGGTCAATGCAGTGGCTGCCCGCCGCGCGGATGCGCTTCTGCAGCGCCTTGCGCGCGTCGAGGTCCTTGACCGACACGCCGACGAAGACATGCGCGAGGAAGCCGTCGCCCATGCGGTAGTTGAACTCGGTGACGCTGTGCTTGCCGATCGTCTCGACAAACCGGAGGAAGCTGCCGGGCTCCTCGGGGATCGCGCAGTCGAAGATCGCCTCGCGCCCTTCGCCGAGCTCCGTCTGCTCCGACACAAAGCGGATGCGGTCGAAGTTCATGTTCGCGCCGGAGATGACGCAGGCGTACGTCTCGCCCTTCTTCGCGACCTTCTTCGCCGCCGCGAGCGCGAGCGCGCCCGCCGGCTCGCACACCGCGCGCGTCGCCTCGAAGATGTCCTTGATCGCCGCGCACGTCTCGGCGGTCGTCACGCGCACGATGCCGTCGAGGTTCTCGCGGCAGAGGCGGAACGTCTCCTTCCCGGGCTCCTTCACGCAGACGCCGTCCGCGAAAAGCCCCGGATTGTCGAGCGTCACGCGCTTGCCCGCCTTGATCGAGCGCGACATGCAGTCGGAATCCTCCGGCTCCACGCCGTAGACCTTCACGCCCGGGCGCACGCACTTGACGTAGGTGGAGACGCCCGCCGCGAGCCCGCCGCCGCCGATCGGCACGAAGACAGCCGTCAGCTCGCGCGGCGCCTGCTCGAGGATCTCCTTGCCGACCGTGCCCTGGCCCGCGATCACATCGGGGTCGTCGAACGGCGCGATGTAGGTGTAGCCGTGCGCCGCGATCTGGCGGTGCAGCTCCTCGTAGGTGTCGGAATAGCTGTCGCCGAAGAGGACGATGTTCGCGCCGAGCGCCTTGACGGCCGACGTCTTGATCTCCGGCGTCGTCACCGGCATGACGATCGTCGCCTTCACGCCGAGCTTCTTCGCCGAGAGCGCCACGCCCTGCGCGTGATTGCCCGCCGACGCGCAGATCACGCCCCGGTCGAGTTCCGCGCGCGACAGCTGCGACATCTTGTTGTAGGCGCCGCGGATCTTGTAGCTGTGGACGCTCTGCAGGTCCTCGCGCTTCAGGAGGAAGCGGCAGCCGAATTTCGCCGACAGCCCCGCCGCCTCGTCGAGCGGCGTCTGCGCGGCGACGTCGTAGACCGTCGCGTTCAGGATTTTCGTCAGGTAGTTTGTCATCTTAGACTTCTTCCGCAGCGGCCTCGGCCGCGACTTCGCCGAAATCGATGTCGGGGAACACCTCTTTCGCCTGCTTGATGAGGTTTGGATACGCCTTCACCGCGTCCTTGATCAGCACGTCGCCGAACGCCGCCGCCGACGGATCGTCCGAGCAGACGAGCCGCATCGTGAGCGCCGCGCCGATCATCGCTTCGCCCCAGTCCTTGAGGTTCAACTTCGGGTTGCCGTTGACACGCCCGTTCTTGATGAACTTGTTCAGCACCTCGTTGAACGACGTGTGCTGGTCGCGGTAGAACTTGATCCACGACAGCTCCGTGTCCTTGCCGCCCGCCTTCTTCGTGAAGTAGAGGCTGCTGGCGGTCGTCTTGGTGACGGTGCAGCCCTTGAGCTTGCCCTTCGTGAAGGTGTAGTTCTTGAGGTTGCGCCCGAGCACGGTCTGGACCGACTCCATCGCCGCGACCTTCCGGATCTCCAGCTTGTAGGCGAGCTCCCCTTCCGGCGTCTCGCAGGCACCCTTCGCGATCTCCAGCTGGCGCTTGGCGCTCTTCCAGTCCAGGAGCGCGAAGGTGCGTCCGGCGGCGATCCCCTCGAACTTCGCCTTTGCGCCCTCGACCTCTTCCTTGACCTTCGCCTCGCGCGCCGCCGCCTGTTCCGCCAGACGCTGCCGCTCCGCCTCCTCGCGCGCCTTCTTCTCCGCTTCGCGCGCGGCCTGAGCCGCCTCCTCGCGCAGGCGACGGGCGGTCTGGTCGATCAGCTTCTTGCTGCGGCCGTTGATGATGCCCTTGTTCTTCTGCACCGTCTCGACGTCCTTCGAGCCCTTGATGACCTCGTAGCGGTCCTTCAGCTCGTTGTTGCGCGCGACCAGCCGGTCCATCGTCTCCTTGTCGTCGCCCGTCACCGTCAGCGCCTGGTCGATGTCCGCCAGCAGTTCCTTGACCGACTTGCCAATGCGAATCGCGCACGCCTGGCACTGGTAGGCCTTCTCCCACAGCCCGTTGATGTCGGCGACGGCCGCCGGCGGTTCCGTGGACTTGCCGTCCGCATCCACCTTCGGCGCCTCGGCCGCCGATTCCGCCGCAGCCGGTTCCGCCGCAGCCGCCGCTCCTTCGGCGACGGCCTGTGTCATCGCACCCGCCATCTCCCCGGCCATCTGCGTCATCGCGCCCGCCATCGCCTCGGCCATCTGCGTCATCGCGCCCGACACGGCGGCAACCATGTTCGAGGCCGTCGCCGCATCCATGCCGGGCGGCAGCTGGCTGGCGTCGATCTCGACAGCCGGCGCCGACGCGTTCGTCGAGGCGATTGCCTCCAGGAGTTCCGCCGTCGGCGCGGGCTTGAGCTGGTCGAGCACGCTCTGGGAATAGCGGTCGGAGAGGATCTTCCGGAACTGGTCGGTCGCGCGCTGGCAGTCCGCCACCGCCTCCGACGCAAAGGTCTCGAAGTTCTCCGCAAACGCGACCGCCTTCTCGCGCGTGTTCTTCAAGGCCGTCTTCGCGTCGCTGAAGCCGCGCGCGATCTGCGCCTGGCGCTCGCGCTCCTCCGCCCGCGCGTGCGCCACCTGGTACCAGACGAGCCCGCCGACGACCGCGCCGATGAGGGCGACGACGCCGACGACGACGACGACGACCTTGAGCCCGAGGCTGCCGCCCTCCTCCTCGTCGTCGTCCGTTTTCTTCTTCGGCTGTTCCTCGGCGCCCTCCGCCGAACCGTCCTCGAGCGGCGGCACATCCCCGCCGTCCTCGGCCGCCGCGGCGCTCGTCGCGGTCTTCACCTTGAAGCCCTTCTTCTTCATCACGAGCTTCTTGCCCGTCCGGGTCGTCGTCGTGCCGGCCGGCTTCGCCTCCGCCGGCGCGGCGGCGGCGGGAATCGGCGAGGTGGTCGACAGGCCCGTCGCCATCACCTTCTTGAATTCCTCCAGGAGCGCCTCAAAACTCGGGAAGCGGTCTTTCGGATCCTCCGCCAGCATCGTCATCACGAGCGCGTCAATCTGCGGCGAGATTTCGGGACGGAGTTCGCTCGGCTTCTTCGGCGGGCCGGCAAAGCGCTTCTTCACAACCGCGATCGCGTCCTCGCCGTCGAACGGCGGCACGCCCGTGAGCGCATGGTAGAGCGTCCCGCCGAGCGCATACATGTCGGCGCGGTAGTCGACGGGCTGCTTCTTGACCTTCTCCGGCGCGATGTAGAACGGCGTTCCCCAGATCTCGTCCGTGTCCTTCTGCATCGCCGCAAGGCCGAAGTCCACCAGCTTGGCGTTGCCGTTGGAGTCGAGGAGCACGTTCTCCGGCTTGACGTCGCCGTGCACAAGCCCCTGGTCCGCCGCGCACCGGAGCGCCTGCGCCACCTGCTCGCAGATCTTCATCACGCGCGGGATGTCGATGTCCTTGCCCTTGGTCTTCATGAGCCCTTCGAGCGACCCGCCCGCCACAAGTTCCATCGCGATGTACGGCATCCCCTCCGAAAAGCCGTAGGAATAGACCTGCGCGATGTTCGGGTGGATGAGCCGCGCGACCGCCTGCGCCTCGCGCTTGAACTTCTCGACGAACTCGGGGTCGCTGCCGTACTCCTTCAGCATGACCTTCACCGCCACGGGCCGGTCGAGCATCTTGTCGCGGCCCATGTAGACGCCGCCCATGCCGCCACGCCCGAGCTCGCGCTCCAGCATGAAGTTGCCGTTGTCGCCGAAAAGACCCGGCGTCTTGATCAACTGTTCTTCGCTCATTTAATCCTCCCGATTCGAGGGTTGACGATTGGCCAGAAAACACAGGCTGCCACGCCGCGCAGCTTTGTGCCGGGGACCGTGCCCCAGTAGCGGCTGTCGAAGCTCATCTGCGCGGGATAGGAATTGTCGCCGCAGGCGAAATACTCGTCGGCGCCGAGCGTGACCGGGCCCGTCATCGGCCCGGCGTCGTAGCGCGGCGACGCCTCGCCCGCCGCGCCGGTCTCGGGCTTCAGCGACGGCTGGCGTTCGCCGTCGATGTAGACGGCCGCGTCCTTGATCTCCAGCGTGTCGCCGGGCGTCGCCGTCAGCCGCTTGATGTAGTGCGTCCCCTGCTGGAGCCCCGCGATGCCCGTCGTGGAGAAGATCATCACGTCGCCGCGCGCCGGCTTGCGGAAGTTCCACAGCCACCGGTTCACGAAAATGAAGTCGCCCTTCTTGACGCGCCCGCACCAGAGGAGGTCGCCCTTGTTCACCCGCGCGCCGTCCGCCGCGCGGAAGTCCATCGCGTCCGTCGGGATCTTCGCGACGCCGATGTGGTTCTCGTATTCGTTCTCCGCGACGAGCCCCATCAGCCAGCGGCCGAGCGCCTTCACGCCCTTCAGGTTCGTCTCGGGATGGTGCAGCGCGTTGGCGACCAGGAGGTCGTAGCAGCCGTCGCCCCGGCTCGCCACCCGCACCGTGCCGCTCCACGGCGCGCGGAACTCCTTGTACGTCTCGCCCGTGAGCGCAAACTTGAAAAAGCTCAGCACCGGAAGGTCGAAGAGGCCGTCCGACCCCGGCTGCGCCGCCTCGGTGTAGTTGCCGTAGAGCGTTGGGCGCATCGAGCCCGTCGGGATGTTGAACGGCTCGTAGAAGTAGGCGCGGAAGCACATCGCGACCGAGATCGCGACGACGAGCGTATCGAGCCATTCGCGCCCGATCGCCTGCCAGGACCCGCCCGGCGCCTCGCTCCGCTTCGCGTCGTCCATCGACTTACTTCTCCTGCACCTTCGCCGGCAGTTCGGCCACCACGTCGTCCATCCGCTGCACGAGCGATAGCGCAATGTTCTGGATCGCCACGTCCTTCGCGTCGTCGCCCATCTTCGTCAGGATCGGACGGGCCTTCTCCAGCTCGGCGGCCAGCTTCTTCGCCTCGCTCGCGCTTTTCGCCTTGAACGCGGGGTCCGCGCAGCGGCGGAAGAGCGCATAGTGCTTGTAGACCTGCGTGATGTTCGGATGCTGCTTCTGGACCTTTTCGGAGAACTCGGCGAGGTCGCGCTTCAGCGTCGGGAACCGCCGCGAGACCTCCTCGATGTCGTACAGCATCGCACAGGGGGACGCGGCGCGCTCCGCCTTGATCGCATACAGGAGG
The DNA here is from genome assembly GCA_017412325.1 of Kiritimatiellia bacterium. Taxonomy (GTDB): domain Bacteria; phylum Verrucomicrobiota; class Kiritimatiellia; order RFP12; family UBA1067; genus UBA1067. The sequence continues at coordinate 7,443 of JAFPYE010000124.1, forward strand.
TCGCCCTTGCGCTGCTCCAGCGCGTCGTAGAGCCGCTGCGACTCCGCCGCGACCTCTGGCTTCTTGCTGACAATCCCCTTCTTGAGCGTCATCGTAAACGGCGCGAGGCCCTTGCCGCCCGCAATGGCCGCGTCGAAGCCCTTGGTGTGCTTGACCTCGGTCACGTAGCCGTACCACGGACGCCACGCCGGCAGTTCCGCCGCCGCCTTCGCAATCGCGTCCTTGACCTCCTTGGTCGTCTTGTTCGCGACGTACTTGCCCTTGTAGAGCGCCTCCGTCCCCTCGGGCCCCATCACGTAGACGTAGGGCCGCTCGCCCTGGCAGTCCGGCGCGCCCTCGAACGTCACGAAACCGTAGAAGTTGAACGCATGGGCGATCACTTCATTCTTGACCGCGTCGTTTTCGTAGAGTTTCTTCTCGAGGTCCTCGTCGCTCAGGTCGTGGACGTTGTAGACGACGACGATGTCGCGCGGAACCGGCTCAAAGTCCCAGTCGGTGCCGTGCCCGTTTGGATTGAGCGCCAGGTTCTGGATCCCGATTGTCGCCTTGACCTGCTCCGGCGCCTTGGCGGCGTCGATGTCCACGACGACGACGAAGCGCCCGCGCAGGTCGCTCGGACTGAGCCACCGCGCGTTCTTCGTGCCCTTGATGGAATCGAGGCCCGTCCACTTGACGAAGCCC
>JAFPYE010000125.1 GCA_017412325.1 Kiritimatiellia bacterium
ATCTTCCGCATGGAAGACCTCGACCATCCGCGCGACAAGCCGGGCGCGGCGGCTCAGGCGCGGCGCGACCACGAATGGCTCGGCTTCGACTGGGACGCCGAATACGTCCAGTCGGAACGCCGCGCCCTCTACCGCGCGACCATCGATGACCTGCACGCGCGCGGCCTCGCCTACCCGTGCGTCTGCTCGCGCAAGGACGTCGAGAACGCCCAGTCCGCGCCGCACGAAGGCGAACAGCTCTTCTACCCCGGCACGTGCTGCGGCCGCTTTGCCGACTGGGACGCGGCGGCCCGGGTGCGCCCGCTCCCGTGCTGGCGCTTCCGCACGCCGGATGATGAAGTCGTCTCGTTCACCGACGGTTTTGCGGGCCCCGTCACGCAGAACGTCGCGCGGACGCTCGGCGACTTCCCGCTCGCGCGCGACCGCGACGGCGCGGGCTATACGCTCGCGGCGACGCTGGACGACCTCTTGATGGGCGTTACGGAAGTCGTGCGCGGCAACGACCTCCTGGCGGCGACGCCCGCGCAGATCCTGTTGCGGCGGGCGATTGCGAAAGACGGCGCGGCGCCACCGATCCAGTTCTTCCATGTGCCGCTCGTCGTGGGGCCGGACGGCAAGCGGCTCGCGAAGCGCCACGGCGACACGCGGATTGCCGCCTACCGCGCGCAGGGGCTGTCGGCGGAGGCGCTTATCGGGCGGCTCGCGGCGACGTGCGGCTGGGGCGACGGCGCGCCGGTGCGCGTGGCGGAGCTCGTCGGGAAGTGCGATTTTTCATTGATCCCCCAACAAAACATTGTCGTACAAGGAGAGCAGACGTGAAAAGTTCGGTGGCGGAAAACCTGGTGGCGCTCTTGAAGGCGAACGGACTGACGTGCGCGACGGCGGAAAGCTGCACGGGCGGCGGCGTGGGCGCGGCGATCACGGCGGTGCCGGGGTCGAGCGCGGTCTTTGCGGGTGGTGTCATCAGTTACTCGAACGACGTCAAGGAACGTGTGCTCGGCGTTCGCGCCGAGACGCTCGCCGCGGTCGGCGCGGTGTCGTCCGAGACGGCGGCCCAGATGGCGGAGGGCGCGCGGCGGCTCCTGAAGACCGACCTCGCGGTGTCGCTTACGGGCATCGCCGGTCCGGACGGCGGCAGCGCCGAAAAACCGGTCGGGCTCGTCTGGTTCGGCTTGGCGACCGCCGCCGGAACGCGCACCGAAAAGGCGATCTTCGCGGGCGACCGCGCGCAGGTCCGCGCCGCCGCCGTCACCCACGCGCTCGGCATGCTGATGGTCGCCGCCGAGTAGCCGCCGCGCGTTGTGCGCCCCGCCTGTGCGATTTTTGCTCTTTTCTGCCCAAATCGGCGCGGAAATATGATATAATATCCCCTTAATTTTCGAAACAAAGGAGAAAAGACGCGAAATGAAGACGAACAGCAAGAAACTGGGCAAGTGCCAGGTGGAACTGACGGTGACGCTCGATGCCGATGAGACGAAGGCCATGGTCAAGGATGTGGAAAAGGCCTTCGTGCGCGAGGCGAAGCTGCCGGGGTTCCGTCCCGGCAAGGTGCCGATCGAGCTGATCCGCAAGGAATTTGCGCAGGGTCTCAAGCAGGAGACCGACCGCGCGATCTTCCAGCGCAACATCACGGACGCCATCAAGGCGGCGGAACTGGACGAGGTGGCGATCGCCGACGTCAAGGACATCACGTTCAACGCGCAGGGCGCGAGCTTTGTCGCGACGGTCGAGGTCAAGCCGACGTTCAAGCTCCCCGCCTACAAGGGGCTCAAGATCGAGAAGAAGGACACGGCCGTTTCCGAAGAGACCGTCCAGGACCACCTGGGTCGCCTGCGTACGGCCTACGCGAAGTACGAGGACGCGCAGGAGGGCGAGGCCGTTTCGGAGGGCGACTTCGTGCAGATCGACTACACGGGCACCGTGGACGGCAAGCCGATTCTCGAGATCGCGCCCGACGCGAAGATCGTCGCGAACGGCACGGGCTTCTGGACGCAGGTCGAGGAGGGCCGCTTCCTGCCCGAGATCCTCGAGGCCGTCAAGGGCATGAAGGCGGGCGAGACGAAGGAAGGCGTGAAGGCGACCTTCGACAAGGAGTCCGCCCCCGACGGGCTGAAGGGCGCGAAGGCGGTCTACACCGTGACCGTGAAGGGCTTCCGCCGCCGCATCCTGCCGACCGACGCGGAGTTCGTCGAGAAGGCCAAGGCGGAGTCGCTGGAGAAGCTCGCGGCCACCGTGCGCGAGCAGCTGGAGAAGCAGGCGACCGCCCAGGAAGCGATGCGCCGCGAGAACGAGGCGGTCGAGCTGCTGCTCCGGAAGGCCGATTTCGACGTGCCGCCGTCGCAGGTTCGCCGCGCGACCGACGGCTACCTGCAGCAGCTCGCCGAGCGCGCGCAGTACTCGGGCCTCAACGCGGCATACTTCGAGAAGAACCGCGACAAGATCATGAAGGACGCGGAGGAGTCCGCGACGAAGCAGGTGCGCCTGTGGTATCTCATCGACGCCATCGCCGCCGAGGAGAAGATCGAGGCGAAGGACGACGAGAAGGGCAAGAAGGTCATCGATTTCGTGCTCGCGAACGCGAAGGGCTGATATGGCGAAGAACTACATGGTCCCCTACGTCGTCGAGCAGACGGGCAAGGGCGAGCGGACGTACGACATCTACTCGCGCCTCCTCCTCGACCGCATCGTGTTCATCTCGGGCGAGGTGAACGACGAGATGGCCAACGCCGTCGTCGCGCAGCTCCTCTTCCTGCAGTCGCAGGACGCGAAGAAGCGCATCAACGTCTACGTCAATTCCCCCGGCGGCTCGGTCACGGCGGGGCTCGCCATCTACGACACGATGCAGTTCGTCTCCTGCCCGATCGCGACCTACTGCGTCGGCCAGGCGGCGTCGATGGGCGCGGTGCTGCTGACGGCGGGCGAGAAGGGCCAGCGCTTTGCGCTCCCGAACGCGCGCATCATGATCCACCAGCCGTGGGGCGGCGCGGAAGGCAAGGCGAGCGACATCGAGATCACCGCGCGCGAAATCCTGCGCCTGAAGGAAAAGCTGAACGAGATCCTGGCGAAGCATTCGGGCCGCACGATGGAAGAGGTCGTGCGCGATA
>JAFPYE010000126.1 GCA_017412325.1 Kiritimatiellia bacterium
ATGAACAAGCCAAAGGTTTCGGTTCTGACACCCGTCTACAACACCCGTCCCGACCACTTGCGCGAGATGGTGGAGTCGGTCCTGTCCCAGACGTTCGGGGATTTCGAGTTCATCCTGCTCAACGACTCGCCGGACAACGCCGAGCTGGAGCGCCAGATCCTGTCGTTCCGCGACCCGCGCATCCGCTACGAGAAGAACGACGTCAACATCGGCATCTCCGCCAGCCGCAACAGACTGCTGTCGCTGGCCCGCGGCGAATACGTCGCCATCCTGGACCACGACGACGTCTGCGAGCCGGACCGCTTCGAGAAGGAGGTCCGCTACCTGGACGCCCACCCCGAAGTGGGCGTGGTCAGCGGGCGCGCCGTCTATTTCCCCAATGGCGGCCCCGCCCTCCGCCTTCCGCAGGAGAACGACGTCATCAAGACCACCCTACTGGAGCGGTGCTGCGTGCTGCATACGGCGGCCATGCTGCGCAAATCCGTCCTCGACGAAAACGCCATCCGCTACGAGGCGGCCTACTCGCCCTCGGAAGACTACATGCTGTGGATCCGGCTGATGGGCGTGACGCTGTTCCACAACCTGCCGGACGTGCTCGTCCGCTATCGGTGGGACGGTACCAACACCACCAACCGCCAGCTCGGGCGGATGCGGGACAAGACCGTCCAGATCAAGAACGTCGCCTGGCGCGACTATCCGTTTTCCGCCCTGCCCCTTGTCCAGAGCGGGTGGCTGAAGCTGTTCACGTTCCTTCCGGTCGTCAAGGTCGTCGCGACGCCCCGCAAGCGCACCTTCTACCTGTTCGGCGTCCTGCCCATCCTGCAGTGGAGACGCCAGAAATGGTAACGGCGCAGCTGGTCTCGAACGGCGGACAGGCCGCCCGCGACGCGCTGTTCGTGCGCATGGAGGCGTTCCTGCGCGAGCGGCTGGGCGCGGGACTTGTCCTGGAGCCGTTCGCGACGGAATCTTCCAAGGTCGTCTACCGCGCCCGGCTCGCGGACGGCCAAAAGCTGTTTGTGAAGCTCTACTTCGCCAGTTGCGGCGAGCAGTCGCGGAAACTGGCCGCCGACCTGGATCTGCCGTTTGTCGCCAAGGTCGTGCATCTTTTCCCCTGGGAAGACGGCGTCAGCGTCATCTGCCAGGAATGGCTGGAGGGCGAGCACGTCCCGCCGGAACGGATGAGCGCGGCGCAGTGCACCGCCCTGGCGTCGGCGTATCGGCGCTTTTGCGCGGCGTTGCGCCCGGAGCACATGACGCTGGCGCCGCTGGACACGGCCGGGAACTACGAAACGGTCGTGGCGTTCGCGCGGCGTCATCCGCTGGCGCGTCCGTTCCTGCGGCGGCTGATTGCGCTCCCGCCGGACGCGCGCGACGTCCGCCGCGAGGACCGGGTGCCGGGACATGGCGATTTCCACTATCTTCAATATCTGTTCAAGGGCGAGGCCGTCGCCGCGTTTCTCGACTTTGACGGCATCATGCCGGTCCTGCCCGCGCAGGACCTCGCCTATGCCGTCGCGCGCCGCTACTTCAAGGGGCGTTTGTCGCGGGCGGACCTCCGGCAGCTGGACGCGCGGTTCCGCCAGCTGATGGCGGAGCTGCCGTATGCGCCGCAGGACTGGCGGCGGGCGATCAACGTCTACCGGCTGCTCTTCGCCGCCCGCCGCCTCAAGGCGCATGCGCGCTTCGCGGGCGTGGCGCTGATCGTCGCCCGGCGGGACCGCGCCTTGCAGCGCATGCTTTCGCTCGTTTCAGGTTAAAGGAGGTGTCGATGGGCGTACCGGTCAAGGTGGATGAACTCCAGCGGTTTCTCGAGGAGAAGCTGGGCCGCGACGTGTCGCTGGCGCGTTTCTCGCACGTCGCCGACAAGAACGTCTTCCGGATGGTCGACGCGCAGGGGCTGACCTTCGTCAAGGTGAAGGCCCGCGCCTACAATCGGTGCACGGCGGACTTTCTCTCCGTGGCCGACCAGCCGTTCCTGCCGAAGGTGCGCTTCCTCTTCGACTATGGCGAGCGCAGCGTGCTGGGCCTCGACTGGCAGAAGGGCCAGATCGTCCGGCCCGAGGCCATGAGCGTCGCGCAGTGCGCCGACCTGACGCGCGCCTACAACCGGTTGCTCGCGGACCTGCGGAAGGTCAAGGACACCTGCCTGCCGCCGCCGGACGTCGACGCCTGGTACGGGACGCTCGCCGCCTTTGCGAAAAGCCATCCCTGGACGCGTCCGCTCCTGAAGGGGCTGCTGGCGATTCCCGCGGACGAGCGGCGCTACGATCCCGCGACGGCGACCGTCGTCGTCAGCGATTTCCATTGCGAGAACTACGCGTTCACGGGCGACACGGTTACCGCGATCTTCGACTTCGACCGGCTGCGCCTCGGCTCGCCCGTCGAGGACCTGGCCTATGCCATCATCCGCCGCTATCGGAAGCGCCGGCTGTCGGGCGCCCAGCGGCGGAACGTGCGCGAGCGGTTCCTGCAGATGGTCGCCGAGTCGCCGTGGCCGAAGAAGGAGTGGCGGCGGGCGATCAACATCTGCCGGCTCGACACCGCGTCCAAGTGGTTCCGGGGCCGCACGCGCCCGATTGGCCTCTTGGCGGCCTTCAATGCATGGCGGCGCGACCGACCGCTGGCCGAGCTCGTTAAATTGATTGCGTGAATCGTGGGGACAGGCCCCGTGAGCCGTGGGGACAGGCCCCGCAGGGCTTCCCCCAGATGGGTGAAAAAAATTTTAATTTCCCCCTTGCGGGGGAAGCGGGAATGTGGTAAAATACAAACCGACGATTGGAAAAGGCAGTTTTCAAACACACCGAACAA
>JAFPYE010000127.1 GCA_017412325.1 Kiritimatiellia bacterium
GTTCGATGAACATAACCGACCCGAACAGGCGACTTGACACGAGCAAGTTCGGGCCTCGCCTCAAGGCATGTGAAGAAAAATGGCGACCGATTCTCGATAAAAACCGAGAGATCGGCACTCGTCGCATACAAGCCATCCGGGCGTTGCGCACGGCTTTTTTAGCCGCAAAAGTCGACATGAAAGAGGAAGATTGTCGGCAGCTTGCCTCGAACATCGTAGAACGCGCGCATCTCTCGTCGGTGGAAGCCATACAGGCTCTGAGGTGAATTAAGAAAAGCACGGCGAACGATTGGCGGCGCGTGTCGGCGGTGCTTTGACAAAACGGCGGAGATTTGATAAAATTCCCGCCGTTTTTACCCAAACAAGGTCTACGAAAATGAAAGAAATCAATGGTGAACTGGTCGCCAAGGGCGTGAAGGTCGGTCTGGTCGTCAGCCGCTTCAACAGCTTCCTGACGGAACAGCTGGTCAAGGGCGCGGTCGACGCCTTTACGCGCCTGGGCGGCAACGAAAAGGATTTGACGCTCGTCCGCGTGCCGGGCGCGTATGAACTGCCGATCGTCGCGCAGAAGCTCGCGGCAAGTGGCGTCGACGCGGTCGTCTGCCTCGGCGCGGTCGTGCAGGGCGCGACGGCGCACGCGAACCTCATCAACGCGACGACCTCGGAGGCGTTCAGCAAGATTTCGCTCAAGACCGGCGTCCCGGTGCTGGATGGCGTCGTCGCCGCCGAAAACCTGGAGCAGGCGGTCGAGCGCTGCGGCACCAAGCAGGGCAACAAGGGCTTCGCCGCGATGCAGAGCGCCATCGAGATGGCGAACGTGATGAAGAAGGTGTAAGGTTCAATTCAACTCAAAAAGGTCAACGAAAATGGAAGTCAAGAAGGTTGCGTTTCTCACGGCCGGCGGATTGGCGCCGTGCCTCAGCTCGTCCATCGGGTTCCTCATCGACGAATACAACAAGGTCGCGCCGAAGGTGGAGATGATCGGCTACATCAACGGCTACATGGGGCTTTTGAAGGGCGATTCGATCCCCGTCACGCCCGAGGTGCGCAAGAACGCGCTCGTCCTCACGAAGCACGGCGGCTCGCCCATTGGCAACAGCCGCGTGAAGCTGACGAACGTCAAGGACTGCGTCAAGCGCGGGCTCGTCAAGGAGGGCGAAGACCCCCTGAAGGTGGCGGCCGACCAGCTCGTGAAGGACGGCGTGAGCGTGCTGCACACGATCGGCGGCGACGACACGAACACGACGGCGGCGGACCTCGCGGCGTATCTCGCGAAGAACAACTATCCGCTCATCGTGGTGGGCCTCCCCAAGACCATCGACAACGACGTCTACCCGATCAAGCAGTCGCTCGGCGCGTGGACGGCGGCGGAGGAGGGCGCGAAGTTCTTCATGAACGTCGTCAAGGAGAACAGCGCGAACCCGCGCGCGCTCACGATCCACGAGGTCATGGGCCGCAACTGCGGCTGGCTCACCTACAAGACGGCGCAGTACTACCGCAAGATGCTCGCGCGCACGAAGTTCCTGCCCGCGTTCAACCTGACGCGCGCGCGCCAGGACGTGCACGCCGTCTACGTGCCCGAGTCGAAGATCGACTTCAAGAAGGAGGCCGCGCGCCTCAACGCGATCATGGACACGTGCGACTCCGTGAACATCTTCGTGAGCGAGGGCGCGGGCGTCGCCGACATCATCGCCGAGATGAAGAAGCGCGGCGAGGACGTGCCCGTGGACGCGTTCGGCCATCCGCGCCTCGACAAGGTGAACGTCGGCCAGTACGTCGCCAAGCGCTTCGGCGAGCTGCTGCACGCCGAGAAGGTGCAGGTCTTCAAGTCCGGCTACTTCGCCCGCGCGGCGGCGCCGAACAAGAAGGACCTCAAGCTCATCGAGAAGTGCGCGCGCTGCGCGGTCAAGTGCGCGCTCGAGGGCGTCTCGGGCGTGGTCGGCCCCGACGAGGACGCCGCCGCGAAGATCCGCGCGTGCGAGTTCCCGCGCATCAAGGGCGGCAAGCCCTTCAACGTGCGCAAGGGGTCGTTCCGCAAGATGCTCGCCGAGATCGGCCAGCCGTATCCGCGCAAGAAGCGCACGATGGCCAAGTAGCCGCGACGCCGAAGGGAAAGGGACAGCACAATGGCAGATGAAGTCAAGAAGGGTGTCATCGTCGAGTTCGACTTCGCCGCGATGGACGGCGCCGGGCTCCTGTACAGGACGACGGAGGCGCTGCTGAAGGAGATCGACGACATCCCGTTCAACGCGCGTATCGAAGCGCAGCACCTCGCGGGCGGCAACTACCAGGGCGGGCTCGCCGAATACTTCGCGGTCGTCAAGACCAAGAAGACGGCGGCGAAGGCGGCGAAGGACCTGGCGGACCGCTTCGAGGCGGCGCTCAACGCGGCGGTGCCGGCGGCGGTCACGCCTGCGTTCAAGAACTTCGTCAAGACGCTCGCCGACAAGGGCGTGAAGGTCGTCATCTCGACGCGCGCCAACCTCGAGGCGGTGCAGGGCGCGTTCGCGGACGTGCTGGGCGACAGCGTCGTCCTCTACCAGGAGACGGCGCCGACCTACGGCTGCGTCAAGTGGGACGCGTGGCGGCGCGCGTGCGTGGCGAACAAGCTGCGCAACACGATGGCGGTCGCGGTGACGGGCTCGGGCTACGGCGTGAAGTCCGCGCTGCTGGCGGGCATTGGCTCCGTCGCGGTGACGAACGACCACGTGGCGTACCAGGATTTCGGCGGCGCGGACGAGGTGCTCAAGCAGCTCGACGCGGCGGCCGCGAAGGCCGTGCTCGGCGTGCTGCGCGTATGACGGGCATCGAACGGCTCCACGCGATCATGACCCGCCTCCGGGATCCCGAGACGGGCTGCCCGTGGGACAAAGTGCAGACGCTGGAGACGCTGAAGCCCTGCGTCCTGGAGGAGACGTATGAGCTCCTGGCGGCGATGGACCGGCCCGAGGACCAGGCGAACTACGTCGAGGAACTGGGCGACGTCCTCCTTCAGATCATGTTCCAGTCCGTGATGGCGGAGCAGGAGGGGCGCTTTACGTTCGACGACGTGGCGAATGCGATTGCGGACAAGCTCGTCCACCGCCACCCCCACGTCTTTCCGCCTTCGCCTGCCGACAACCTGCCCGACGGGCTTCGGCGGACTAGCGGCACCGTCAAGGCGGACGATCCCGCGACCGTGCTCAGGAACTGGGAGCAGATCAAGCAGCTGGAGCACAAGAAGGAAAAGCGCCACTCCGCGCTGGACGGCGTGCCGCCGACGCTGCCGGGTCTGTTGAAGGCGCAGCGGACGCAGGAGAAGGCCGCGCGCGTGGGCTTCGACTGGCCGGACGCGAACGGCCCGTGGGAGAAGATCCAGGAGGAGCTGGGCGAACTCAAGGCGGAGATCGACCGCAAGGACCCGGACGCGGCCAAGCGCGAGCTCGGCGACTTGCTCTTTGCGGTGACGAACCTCGCGCGGCACCTCGGCGTCGATGCTGAAAGCGCGGTGGAGCTCACGAACGCCAAGTTCGCGCGCCGTTTCCGCGCGGTCGAGGCGGCGGCGAAGGCGGCGGGGAAGTCGCTCAAGGACATGACGCTCGCCGAGATGGACGCGCTCTGGGACCAGGTCAAGGGCGCGGAGGGCTGAGGACGCGCGGTGCAGGTCGAAGTCCTCGAGCCGCATGGTTTCTGCGCGGGTGTCACCGCCGCCTTGCGCAAGGCGCTCGCGCTCGTGCGGGACGGCGCGGCGGACACGGTCTATTGCCTCCATGAACTCGTGCACAACGAAATCGTCGTCGGCGACCTGACGCGGCGCGGTTTCAAGTTCGTCGAATCGGTTGCGGACATCCCCGAAGGCGCGACGGCGCTCTTTTCCGCGCACGGGGTGAGCCCGGCGGTGCGGCGCGCGGCGGCGGCGCGGCGGCTGAAGGTCATGGACGCAACGTGCCCCTTTGTCACGCGCGTCCACACGGCGGCGCGGGACTTTGCCGCGCGCGGGCTGCCGGTCGTCGTGATCGGGCACGAAAACCATGCGGAGGTGAAGGGGATCGTGGGGGAGGTGAGTGATGTGGCTGGGCACAGCCCGGCCATCACGGCCAATAGCCCGACCCTCTCCACGGCCCTGGGCGGCGCGCAGACGATCGGCGTCGTGTCGCAGACGACGATGAATGCCGACGAAGTGGCGGCCCTCGTGGCGCAGCTGAAGGAGCGGTTCGCCGTCGAGACGATGGCGGAAGTCTGCAACGCCACGAAGGAGCGGCAGGACGCGGTGAAGGCGTTTGACGGCGACGCGCTCCTGGTTTTGGGCAGCGCGAATTCGTCGAACACGCGGCGGCTCATGGAGGTCGCGCGGTGCCGCGCGTTCCGGGCCGGGACGCTGGAGGAGGTGCGCGCGCTCGACCTCCGCGGCGTCCGGCGGCTCGGCGTGACGAGCGGCGCGTCGACGCCCGAAAGTTTTCTTGCGGAAGCGGTGGCCTATTTGAAGGAGGACGGAAAATGATGTTGGCGGCAGTTCGGCTGGCGGAAGGTTTCATGAACGTCGAGGACTTCCTCGCGTTTCTCACGGCGGCAAACGGCGCGGCGGGCGCGGAGCCGTTTGCGGGGATGGCCTGGGGCGGCATCCTCGCGGCGGCGTTCCTCGGCGGGCTTGCGATGAACCTGACGCCGTGCGTGCTGCCGATGGTGCCGATCAACTTGATGATCATCGGCAAGTCCGCGAAGCGCGGCGCGCTCTACGGGCTCGGCATCGCGCTCGCCTACGGCGCGATGGGCGTCCTCGCGGCGGTCGGCGGCCTGGCGTTCGGCAAGATCCAGGCGAACCCGTATTTCAACGTCGCCATCGCCGCGATTTTCGTCGCGCTGGGGCTTTCGCTCATGGGCGTCTTCGCCATCGATTTCTCGCGCGCCCGCAAGGTGGGCGCGCACCGCGAGCCGAACGGCTTTTTCGCGTTCTTCATGGGCGTCGTCGGCGCGGTGCTGGCGGGCGCATGCGTCGCGCCGATCCTGATTGCCGTCCTGCTCCTGACGGCGAAGCTGTATGCGGACGGCAACGTGTTCGCGCTGGGCCTCCCGTTCGTGCTGGGGCTCGGGATGGGCGCGCCGTGGCCGTTCGCGGGCGCGGGGCTGAAGGTGCTGCCGAAGCCGGGTGCGTGGATGACGAAGGTCAACAAGCTCTTCGGGCTCCTCGTCTTCTGCTTCGCCGTGTGGTACGGGTATCTGGCCTACACGGGCTTCCGCGGCAAAACCGCCGCGCCCGCAGCACCGGCAGAAACGACGCCGGCGGCGGGCGTCATCAACGTCGCGTCGCCGAAGGAGCTGAATCTGGACGGGCTCCCGCGCCCGATCCTCGTCGACTGCTGGGCGACGTGGTGCAAGAACTGCACGGCGATGGAGCGCACGACGCTCAAGGATCCGCAGGTGCGCGACGCGCTGAAGGGCTGGACCGTCGTCCGTTTGCAAGCCGAGGACATCGACGAGCTCCTGGCGCTGCCGGATTTTGCCGACATCCATGGACTCCCGGCGTTCGTCGTCTTCGAGTGAAAGCGCGGAAGCAACAGGTCGTTTTATGATATACTATTGACCTATGCAGAAGGTCAGGATTGTCAAGGGCGGGGTCTGTTCCGCCAAGGGGTTCCGGGCGGCGGGCGTGCCGGCCGAAATCAAGTACAAGGGGCGCAACGACGTCGCGCTGATCGTCGCGGACGCGCCCTGTGCGGCGGCGGCGGTCTTCACGACGAACCAGGTGGCCGCCGCGCCGGTCGTCTACGACCGCGAAATCGTCCGGGGCGGCCAGATCCAGGCGATCCTGGCGAACTCGGGCTGCGCGAATGCGTGCACGGGCGCCGAAGGGCTGAAGGACGCGAAACTTTCCGCGCTCGTCACGGCGGGCGAGCTGGGAATCGACCCGAAGCACGTGCTCGTCGCCTCGACGGGCGTGATCGGGCGGCGGCTGCCGATGGACCGGCTGCTCGCGGGCCTGAAGGCGGCGGCGAAGGAACTGGGCCGCGACGACGCGCATGGGCTCGCGGCGAACCAGGCGGTGCTCACAACCGACACGAAGCCGAAGCAGGCGGCGGCGCGGGTGACGATCGGCGGCAAGACGGTGACGGTCGGCGGCATGGCGAAGGGCTCGGGCATGATCGAGCCCAACATGGCGACGATGCTGGGGTTTGTGACGACCGATGCGGCGATTTCCGTCCCGATGCTGCGGCGCGCGCTCAAGCTCGCGCTCGCCCAGAGTTTCAACCGCGTCGTCGTGGACGGCGACGAGTCGACGAACGATTCGCTCTTCCTCCTCGCGAGCGGCCAGGCGGGCAACGCGAAGATCGTGAAGGCGGGCGCGGACTTCGACGCGTTCCGCGCGGCGCTGACGGCGGTGTGCGTCTCGCTCGCCAAGCAGATGGCGGCGGATGGCGAGGGCGCGACCAAGTTCGTGACCGTGACCGTCAAGGGCGCGAAGAGCGAGAAGGAGGCGGAACGCGCGGCGCGCGCGGTCGCCAAGTCGCCGCTCGCCAAGACGAGCTGGTTCGGCCGGGATCCCAACTGGGGGCGCGTCCTCGCGGCGGTCGGCTACTCCGGCGCGGCGGCGGACGACACGAAGGCGGAGGTCTTCTACGGCAAGGAGTGGGCGTTCCGGCGCGGCCAGATCGCCGACGAACGGCAGCTCGCCCGACTCGCCAAGGTCTTGGAGGCGAAGGAATTCACGGTGACGGTCGACCTGCACCTCGGCGCGGGCGAAGCGACCATCTACACGTGCGATTTCTCGCTCGATTACGTTCACATCAACGCGGATTACACAACCTGACATGAAAAAGATCGTTTTTGCCGTTGGCCTTTTGCTGGGCGCGCTCGCCGCGTCCGCCGAAACCGTCGTCAAGCTGCGGGGCGCAGGCGCGGAGAAGATCCCCGTCTCGGTCGACGTGCAGGGCTCGGCGGCGTTTGCGTCGAGCCTCAAGAAGAACCTCGACCTCTCCGGCTGCTTCCAGATCGTTCCAAACGGCGCGATCAAGGTGACGGGCACGGTCGGCGCGAGCGTCACCGCCGAGGGGCGCGGCAAGGCGCTGACGCTGCCGTCGCGGGCGGCGGACGACAAGGCGGCGCGGATGGAGGCGCGCAAGCTCGCGGACAAGATGTGCGAGGCGTACGCGAACCAGAAGGGCTGCGCGCAGGACAAGATCGCGCTCGTCATGAAGAAGGGCGGCGACGTCTCGGAGCTCTGTACCTGCTACCCCGACGGCTACGACTTGAAGCAGCTGACGGCCAAGGGCAAGAACATCGTCGGCCCGCGCTGGCGCACGGCGGACAAGCTCTTCTACACCGGCATCTTCAACGCGGGGCCGCAGGTGTTCGAGATCGACGCGGAAAGCGGCCTCAATACGCTCAAGTGGAGCTTCCGGGGGCTGTCGACGGGCGCGGCGGTGTCGCCCGACGGCGGGCGCGTCGCGATCATCCTCTCCGTGCACGGCAATCCCGAGCTCTACGTCATCGACATCGCGTCGGGGACGTGGACGCGGCTGACGACGACGAAGTTTGCGAACGAGGGCCAGCCATGCTGGAGCCCCGACGGGCGCGAGATCGCCTACGTGTCGGACGAGACGCGCCGGCCGATGCTCTACAAGATCGACCTCGCGACGCGCCAGAAGACGCGCCTGACGTCGGCGGGTTCGCAGAACGTCGACCCCGACTGGGGCGAGGACGGGCGGATCGTCTACGTCTCGAAGCGCCCGGGCGGCAACTTCATCGCGGTGCTCGACCCGAAGGTCGGCGAATCGTCGGTGGCGCTCGTCGGCGAGGCGGGCGACTGGGAGCATCCGTCGTGGGCGCGCGACAGCCGTCACGTGGTCGCGAGCTCGCGCAAGCTCCTCTACGTGGTCGACACCTTCCCGAAGGAGAAGGGCGGCGCCCAGCCGAAAGCCGTTTTCAAGAACCCGGGCAACTGGATCACCCCCTCGTGGAGCAGACGATGAAAATTGATGTCGGATACGTCGCGGAACTGGCGCGGCTGGAATTGACGGAGGCGGAGCGCGCGGTGTTCCAGCCGCAGCTGGAGAACATCGTCAAGTACGTCGAGAAGATTTCGGAAGTGGACGTCGCGGGCGTCGAGCCGATGATGCACGGCCGGCCGCTCGTCAATGCGTTCCGCGAGGACGCGGTGCGCCCGTCGATGGACCGCGAAGCGGCGCTTGCCAACGCGCCCGCGCGCGTCGGCGACGAGTTCCTGCTGCCCAAGATCGTCGAAGGCGCCGAAAGCTGAGGCGGTTGGCGCGCAAACCGAGTGAACAAACTTTTCAGGAGACAAACGACATGATTTTGCTGATTGGTTCGGAGGCCTATTCACCGTTCCGCATGGACGCCCTCAAGGACGCCATCGCCCAGCTCGACCCGTCGCTCGGGCGGATTGCCATCGACGCGAAGTGGGTCTACGCCATCCAGATGGCGGACGCGGCCTTTTCGCCCGAGGAACTGCAGCGCGCGGCGGTGCTGCTGAACGCCGAAGGGCAGTGCGACGAGGCGGACTTCTTCGTCACGCCGCGCAAGGGCACGATCAGCCCGTGGTCGTCGAAGGCGACCGACATCTTCCGCAACTGCGGCCTCAAGACGATCCTGCGCGTCGAGCGCGGCATCCGCTACAAGGTGACGCGGCTCAACTCGTTCGGCTATGCCGACGCCGAGAACCCGTCCGTCGCGCCCGGGCCGTGGGTGGGCGCGCTCTACGACAAGATGACCGAAGGCGTCTACGAGTCCATCGACGACCTCTTCGAGGTGGACGAGCCCCGGCCCGGCCGCACCTACGACGTGCTGGCGAAGGGCGTCGCCGCCATCCGCGAGGCGAACGCGGAAATCGGGCTCGCCATCAGCGAGGAGGAGATGGCCTACCTCGCCAAGTCGTTCACGGCGGCGGGCCGCAACCCGACGGACACGGAGCTCGTGATGTTCGGCCAGGTGAACAGCGAGCACTGCCGCCACAAGATCTTCGGCGCGGAATTCATCATCGACGGCCAGAAGCGCAAGAAGTCGCTCTTCGAGATGATCAAGAACACGCACGCGAAGCGGCCGCAGGATACGCTGTCGGCCTACAAGGACAACTCGTCCGTCGTCAAGGGCTTCCCGACGCAGGTCTTCGCCATCGACCCCAAGACGAACAAGTACGGCTTCAAGAAGGACCAGCTCGAGCAGCTGATGAAGGTCGAGACCCACAACCATCCGACCGCCATCTCGCCGTATCCGGGCGCGGCGACGGGCGTGGGCGGCGAAATCCGCGACGAGGCGGCGACGGGCACGGGCTCGCGCACGGTCGCGGGGCTCTGCGGCTTCATGGTCTCGAACCTGCGCATTCCCGGCTTCCCGCAGCCGTGGGAGCGCGTCTACGCGGACTTCCCGACGCGGCTGGCGACGCCGCTCCAGATCATGGTCGACGGCCCCATCGGCGGCGCGGCGTTCGGCAATGAGTTCGGCCGTCCGCAGCTGTGCGGCTTCTTCCGCACCTACGAGGGCGAAATCCTCGGTGCGCTCAGGGGCTACCACAAGCCCATCATGCTCGCGGGCGGCATGGGCGTCATCCGCAATTCGCAGGTGCAGAAGAAGGACGTCAAGGTCGGCGCGCTCATCGTGCAGATCGGCGGCCCCGCGATGCGCATCGGCCTCGGCGGCGGCGCGGCAAGTTCGATGATGACGGGCACCAACTCGGAGGCGCTGGACTTCAACTCGGTGCAGCGCGGCAACGCGGAAATGCAGCGGCGCTGCCAGGGCGTGATCGACGCGTGCAGCTACCTTGGCA
>JAFPYE010000128.1 GCA_017412325.1 Kiritimatiellia bacterium
CGCCGCGGATTTCCTCGACCTCGCCCTTCGTGATGGGCTGGCGGTAGGCGATGATCGCGAGCGTCTCCAAGCTGGCGCGCCCGAGGCGGCTCGGCCGGTCCAGCTTCAGCATCGCGCGCACGTACCGGCCGCAGCTCGGCACCGTCTGGATGCGGTACGTCCCGCCCGTGCAGACGAGCTGGAAGCCGCACCCCGCCACCTCCAGCGCCTTTTCGAGTCCCTTGAGCGCCTCGCCGATCTCGCGGCTGGTGCAGGTGCGGTAGACCTCCATCACCTCGGCGCTTTCGCCCTCCTCGGGCTCGACCGCCCGCACCGCTTCGCGCAGGTCGCTCGCCGTCAGCGGCGTTTCGCTCGCGAAAAGGAGCGCGCCCACGATCTCCTGCAGGCTGCGCGGCAGCGGTATCTTCACTGTGTCACTCATAGTCGTCGGGCCTTTCGATCGGCGCGTCGTCGGGGACCTCCTTCGACGGCAGAATCGTGATTTCGTGGAACGCCGCGTTCTGGTAGACGATCACGCGGTGCTGGCGCAGCAGCTCCAGGAGCGCGAGGAAGGTGACGATCACCTCGCCCTTGGGCGCGTCCGCGGCGAAGAGCGTCACGAACGAGACCTGCCCTTCCGCGCGCGTGCGCTCCAGCACGTAGTCCATCTTGTCGGGCACCGAGAAGCGGATGCCCTTCAGTTCCTCGTGCGGAATCTCGCTCGCCCGCGCCAGCACCTCCTGGAACGCGGTCAGCAAATCGTAAAGGTCGAGGTTCGCCAGGGCGCCGCGCGCGTCGGCCGCCGTCTTCTCGAACTTGGGCCGCCCGCCGCCATAGTCGAAGCTGTTGGCCGAGAGCGCCTCCATCGTCTCCAGGCGCACCGCCGCGTCCTTGAACTTCTTGTATTCGACGAGCTGCCGCACGAGGTCGAGGCGCGGGTCCACCCATTCCTCCGCGCCGTCCTCGTTCGCGGTGCGGCGGCTGACGGGCAGGAGCATGCGCGACTTGATGACCATCAGCGTCGCCGCCATCACGATGAACTCGCCCGCGATGTCGAGGTTCAGCGCGCGCGCCGTCTCGATGAACTTCATGTATTCCGAGGTGACGTGCTCGATGGGGATGTCGTAGATGTCGAGTTCTTCGCGGCGGATCAGGTACAGCAAGAGGTCAAGCGGACCCTCGAACACGTCGAGGGTGACCTTGTAGTCGTCTGCGAATAACTGCTCCTGCGCCATTTGGAGGATAGTATATCATAAACGATGGGGACAGGCCCCGAAAAGTGCCGAAAACTATCGCTGTCCGAGGCGGCCGTCGAGGGCGCGGAGGCGCGCGTCACTGCGCCGCAGCGAGGCGGGGGAGGGAATCGTGGAGCGAGAGCTTGAACGGCAGGTGCAGGGTCAGCGGGCGCAGCATCCGGAAGAGCCGCCCCGAGACGAGCTTCACCTCGCCCGGCACGCGCCCGCGCGCAAGGATGTGCTTCAGCAGCCGCTCGGCAAGCCCCTGCCACAGCCCCTTCAGTCCTTCCTCGGGATGGACCGACAGCCGGTCGAAGATGATCTTCTCGCCCGTCGCGGCATCGATGCCGATAAAGCCGTAGCAGAGGCGCGGCCGCGCCTCGCGCGTCATCACGCCGGGCAGGATGCGCAGGTCGAGCTCGATCGCCTCTTCGCGCGCAAACGGCAGGTCCTTCGCGGCGGCGGCATCCGCCTTGGCGATCGAAATCTTCTCGACGTGCGGCGGCGCCGGCGCAATCGCGAGCGGCGCGTCCGACCACCCGCCCGCGGCGCTTTCGGCGCGCGCGAACATCGCCTGCTCGTCGGCGTAGCGCAGAAAGAGCCGTTCGTCGCCCTCGGCGCGCATCATGAGCCCGTACGATTCCCAGAGGAGCTTCCGGACGAGCGGCCGTTCGGTCTCCTTCAGCTCGCGCGGCACATAGCCGGGATCGTGGCGGAAGAGCTTTACGCCGTCCGCGCGCGTGACGACCAGCTCGAAGTGCGGCAGCTCCATCGGCGTCGAATAGAACCCGTACCAGCGGTCGGCGCGCGTGTGCACGAAGTCGTGCAGCGTCTGCCAACCCTCCAGCATCAGGAAGCGCCAGGCGACGCGCGCGTTGTCGCCGGCCATGACCGTGCAGAAGTAGGGCAGCACGGTCTTCGCGGGCCGGATCGCCCACGTGTGGGACAGGAGTTTCTGCCACAGCCCGAGCGCGTTCATCTTCGCGCCGATCGACTCGAGTTCCGCATCCATGCGCCTACCCCAGCGACGACGAAACCTGGAAGACCGCCATCAGGATCGCGACCGCGACGAAGCCGACTACGGCCGCGATCAGCACGATCAGCATGGGCTCCAGCGCATTCGTGAAGCTCGCGATGTTGCGGTCCATGTCCTTCTGGTAGCGCTTGCCGATATGCTCCAGCGAGCCCGCCATGTCGCCCGCCTGTTCGCCGACGGCGAGCATGTCCGTCATCATGCGCGGGAACGCGCCCGACGCGGCGAGCGGCCCCGAGATCGACGTGCCGTCCGTGACGCGCTTGCGCGCCTCGGCGAGCGCCGCGCCGATGACGGCGTTGCCGCACGTCTCTTCGGAGATCTTCAGCGCCTGGAGGACGTTCACGCCGTTCTGCAGCAGCGTCTTCAGCGTGTAGGCGAGCGACGAATACGCGCCGCACGCGACGATGCCCTTGATGAGCGGCGCGCGCAGCTTCCAGCCGTCGACGGTGAGCCGCCCCTTTTCCGTCTTCTTCCACTTGCGAAACCAGACGGCGAACAGCACGAGCCCGATCAGGAGCGTCCAGCCGTAGTGGATCATGAAATCGGACATCCCGATCAGGATGCGCGTCGGCAGCGGCAGCGTCGCGCCGAGCGAATCGAACACCTTCTGGAACTTGGGGATGATCCAGACGAGCGCGCCGACGACCGCCAGCACGCCGAAGCACAGGACGATCACCGGGTAGCTCAGCGCCGACTTGATCTTGCCGCGCATGTTGTCGTTGCGCTCGTAGTGGTCGGCGAGGCGCCGGAGCACGTCCACCATCGCGCCCGACGCCTCCGCCGCGCGGATCATGTTGGCGTAGAGCGGCTCGAACGTCTTGGGATGGTGCGCGCAGGCGTCGGAAAAGTTCTCGCCGCGCACGATGCGGTCGCAGAGGTCCTGGCAGACGAACCGCTGGCCGCTGCCTTCCTCGCCCTGGTTGGACAGGGCCTGCAGCGCCTGGCCGAGCGTCATGCCCGCCTCGATCAGGTCGGCGAGCTCGGAGGTGAAGAGAAGGACCTCGACGCGCTTCATCGCCGTCTTCTGCGCCGAACCGCCAATCTGCATGTTCCAGATCGAGCCGCCCGCGCCCTTCTTTGGGGCGGCGGGTTTCGCGGCGGCGGGCGGGACGGCGGGCACGGCTTTCGGCGCCGCGCCCGCTGCGGCCGGGGTCCTCCTCTTCGCGTAGCCCATCGTTACTTGATGACGCGCACGCGGATGACCGCGTCGCTCGCCTCGAGCGCCCGGATGACCTCGGCGGGGATGACGCTGTCGGTGTCGATGAGCGAGTAGGCGAAGTCGCCGCGCGACTTGTTCGCGATCGAGTCGATGTTCACGCCCGCGTTGCCGAGGATCGACGTGAACGTGCCGATCATGTTGGCGACGTTCTTGTGGCAGATCGCGATGCGCCCGGCCTTCGTCGGCAGTCCGAGCGAGCAGGCGGGATAGTTGACCGAGTTGGCGATGTTGCCGTTTTCGAGATAGTCGCGCATCTCCTTGACGGCCAT
The DNA here is from genome assembly GCA_017412325.1 of Kiritimatiellia bacterium. Lineage (GTDB taxonomy): Bacteria > Verrucomicrobiota > Kiritimatiellia > RFP12 > UBA1067 > UBA1067. Next base: position 3,739 of record JAFPYE010000128.1, read on the forward strand.
CACCGCGCAGTTGTCCTCGGACTCCTCGGTCGACGCGCCGAGGTGCGGGATGACGAGGCAGCCCTTCTGGCCCGCCGTCGTCGCGTTCGGGAAGTCGCTCACGTACTTGCGCACCTTGCCCGACTCGAGCGCGGCGAGCATGTCCTTCTCGTTCACGAGCGCGTCGCGCGCGGCGTTGATCACGATGACGCCCGTCTTCATCATCGCGAGCGCCTCGGCGTTGATCATGCCCTTCGTCGATTCGAGCGCCGGGACGTGGATGGTGATGAAGTCGCAGTCGCGGTAGATGGATTCGACGTTCTTGCAGTGCTTGACCGCGCGGCTCAGGTTCCACGCCGCGTCCACCGAGAGGTAGGGGTCGTAGCCGTAGACCTCCATGCCGAGGTCGATGGCGGCGTTGGCGACCTTCTGGCCGATGGCGCCGAGGCCGATGACGCCGAGCTTCTTGCCCTGGATTTCCGTGCCCGCAAACGCCTTCTTCGCCTTTTCGGCGGCCTTGCCGATGGCCGGGTCGGCCGCGTTCGCCTTGACCCATTCGACGCCGCCGACGATGTCGCGGCTCGCGAGCAGCATCGCGGCGATCACGAGCTCCTTGACGCCGTTGGCGTTCGCGCCGGGCGTGTTGAAGACGATAATGCCCTTCTTGGCGTACTCGGCGTGCGGGATGTTGTTGACGCCCGCGCCGGCGCGCGCGACGGCCAAAAGCCGATTGCCGGGCTTCAGCTCGTCCATCTTGGCGGAGCGCACGAAAACGGCGTCGGCTTCGGCGAAGTTTTCGGTGCGGGCGTAGTTTTCGGGTAGGTTTTTCAGCCCCACATCCGCAATCGGATTGAGGCAGTTGTACTTGTAGTTCATTTTTTGCTTCTTTCTTCCGTAGAGTTTATCTTGGAATGCGCCGCCACGCATGGCGGCGTCGAATAGTATATCATAAATTGCGCCAGTCGGGCCTAGAGCATCGGATTGTCGAACTCGCGCACGACGTCCAAAAGGTGCTCGGCGAGGTCAGGATCGACCTCGAAGATGTTGTCCTGCGCGCAGTAGGACATGTTGTTGA
>JAFPYE010000129.1 GCA_017412325.1 Kiritimatiellia bacterium
CGATCGTCGTCCCGCACCTGAGCGGCATGGAAGTGACGGTGCCGCTTCACGCGGCGCAGCTGAAGGGCGACCTGGCCGCCATCCAGTCGTGCTACCGCGACTACTACGCCGCGAACGGCCTTGTCCGTTTTGTGGACGATCCCGCCGCGGGCGAAGGCGGCTTCCTGTCGTCCGCCGCGCTCGCGGGACGCGACGACCTGGAAGTGTCCGCTTCCGGCAACGCCGAGCGGATCGTCCTCGTCGCCCGCTTTGACAACCTCGGCAAGGGTGCGTCGGGCGCGGCCATCCAGAACATGAACCTGGCCCTCGGCGTCGACGAGCGCACCGGCCTCGTCTATCCGTCTTAACCCCCACCCATGAAAGTCGAACGGCAGAGCGAGGAACTGAATCGGCGCAACACGGCGTTCGACAACCGCCTCCGCCCCGTGGACTTCGAGGGGTTCGTCGGCCAGCGGAAGGTGCGCGACCGGCTGATGCTCGCGGTGGAAGCGGCCAAGGCACGCGGCGAATCGCTCGACCACGTGCTCTTTTCCGGCCCGCCCGGGCTCGGCAAGACGACGCTCTCCTACATCCTCGGCGAGGCGATGGGCGTCAACGTCAAGACGACGTCGGGCCCCGTCATTACGAAGCCCGGCGACTTGGCGGGGCTCCTGACCTCGCTCGAACCCGGCGACATCGTGTTCATCGACGAAATCCACCGCATGGCCAAGACGGTCGAGGAATATCTCTATTCCGCGATGGAGGACTATGCGATCGACATCCTGATCGACCAGGGGCCGAACGCGCGCTCGGTGCGCCTGGAGCTGCCGCGCTTCACCCTGGTCGGCGCGACGACGCGCATCGGCCTCATCGCGGCCCCGCTTCGCGCGCGCTTCGGGCTCGTCAACCGCCTCGACTACTACGAGCCGCCGGACCTGGCCGAAATCGTCCGCCGCTCCGCCGTCAAGCTCGGCGTGGACATCGACGACGACGGCGCGCTGGAGATCGCCCGCCGCAGCCGCGGCACGCCGCGCATCGCCAACAACCTCCTGCGGCGCGTGAGGGACTACGCGCAGGTCAAGGCCGGCAACTTCATCACGGGCGAGGTCGCCGTTTCGTCGCTCGGCCTGCTCGAAATCGATCCGCACGGGCTCGACGACATGGACCGCCGCATCCTCGAGACGATCTGCGTCAAGTTCGGCGGCGGCCCGGTGGGGCTATCCACCATCGCCGTCTCGGTCGGCGAGGAGACCGATACCGTCGAAGAGGCCTACGAGCCGTTTCTCATCATGGAGGGCTACCTGGAGCGGACGCCGAAAGGCCGCGTCGCGACGCCGCTCGCCTTCGACCGCTTGGGACTCAAGCGCGGCACACTGTTTTAATCTCGTTTCCGCATTATGAAAACCGCTTCTGAAATCGAGGTTCTGCAGGAGATCACCTCCGCTGTCGTTCGCGAGCGCAACGTCCGGCGGCTCCTGGAGCACGTCCTGGAAATCCTCGAACGCAAGATGGGCATGCTGCGCGGCACGTTCTGCCTGCTGGAAGGCGACGAACTGCGCATCGAGGCCTCCACCAAGGCGCTCAACGCCGAGGAGCGCGCGAACGGCCGCTACCGCATCGGCGAGGGCATCACCGGCATCGTCGCCAAGACCGGCCGCCCCGAGGTCGTGCCCGACATCCGCCGCGACCGGCGCTTCCTGAACCGCACGGGCGCGCGCGACGCGAACGAGGCGCTGTCGTTCGTCTGCGTGCCCCTGACCCACCTGGGGCAGGTCATCGGCACCTTGTCCGTCGACCGCGAGATGCGCGGCGACACGACGCAGCTGGTGAACGACGTCACGCTCCTGGGCATCATCGGCAACATCACCGCCGAGGCCGCACAGGTCTGCCGCGAGGAACGCGCCGAGCACGACGCGCTCATCGAGGAAAACCGCCAGCTCCGTGACTTGCTGACCGGCAACCCCGGCCACCTCATCGGCAACAGCCGCGAAATGCGCGCCGTCTACGAGCAGATCCGCCAGATCGCGCCGAGCGACGCGACCGTCCTCATCCGCGGCGCGAGCGGCACGGGCAAGGAGCTCGTCGCCCGCGCGATCCAGGGGCTGTCGCGCCGCCAGGACAAGCCGTTCGTCATCCTCAACTGCGCGGCCCTGCCCGAGGCGCTGATCGAGTCGGAGCTGTTCGGCCACGAGAAGGGCGCGTTCACCGACGCGCAGAGCCGCCGCATCGGGCGCGCCGAGGCCGCGAACGGCGGCACGCTCTTCCTCGACGAGATCGGCGACCTCTCCCCCAAGGTGCAGGTCAAGCTCCTCCGCTTCCTGCAGGAGCGCACGTTCTCGCGCGTCGGCTCCAACGAGGAACTGCATTCGGACGTGCGCTTCATCGCCGCGACCTCGCGCAACCTGGAGGAGCTGATGGCGAAAAAGCTCTTCCGCGAAGACCTCTACTACCGCATCTCGGTCATCCCGATCACGATGCCGGACCTGGCCGCCCGCACGGGCGACATCGTGCTCCTGGCCGAGCATTTCCTCGCGAAGATGAACGTCAAGTACGGCAAGAAGGTGTCGCGCCTGTCGCCGCCCGCCGTC
>JAFPYE010000130.1 GCA_017412325.1 Kiritimatiellia bacterium
CGGCGCCGCGCCCGACGCCTCGCGCAGGACCGACACGACCGGAATCGACGCGCCGTCCCACTGGAACACCGCGCCGCGCGGGTCCATCTCGCCCAGCACGTCCGACGCCAGCCGGAAGATCGGCGAGGCGAGCGGCAGGCGAAAGCCGCCCGCGCCCTCGTTCACGTCCTCGACCGTCAGCTTCATGCCGCGCGGGCACTTGTCCTCCAGATGACGCTTGACCGCCGCCAGCGCGGCACGCGGCGTCTGCCCCGGGACGAGCCGCATCGACAGCTTCGCAAACGCCTCGGCGGGAATGACCGTCTTCGCCCCCGCGCCGCCGTAGCCGGAATGGATGCCGTTCACCTCGATCGTCGGCTCGAACGAATTGCGCTGCGTGACCGTCTTGCCCTGCTGCCCGCCCACCGGCTCGCAGCCGATGTCGTTGTAGTACGCCTCTTCGCTCAGCGCCGCCGCTTCCGCCGCGCGCCGCTCGGCCTCGCTCGGCGGTTCGATGCCGTCGCGGAAGCCCGCCACCGCAATCGACCCGTCGGGATTGTGCAGACTCGCCACCAACTCCGCGATCGCCTGCGCCGGATTCGGCGCGATACCGCCGTATTCGCCCGAGTGCAGGTCGCGGTTCGGGCCCGTCAGCCGCACGGTGAAGTGCGCGACGCCGCGCAGACCCGCGACGATGGCGGGACGCAGGTCCGCCGCCGCCGAGGTGTCGCAGACGAGCAGCACGTCCGCCGCCAGCTTCGCGCGGAGCGTCGGCGCCAGCGCGATCAGCGCCGCGCTGCCCGACTCCTCCTGCCCTTCCAGAATGACTTTCAGGTTGAGGCCGCGCGACGATCCGGCGTCCGTGCGCGCGTTCAGGTAGTCCTTGACGCCGTTCAGGAACGCAAACGCCTGGCCCTTGTCGTCCTGCGCGCCCCGGCAGTAGACGCGCTCGCCCACGACCGTGGGTTCAAAAGGCGGCGTCTTCCATTCGCCGACCGGATCGGCCGGCTGCACGTCGTAGTGGCCGTAGACGAGCGCCGTCGGCGCGCCCTCGTCGCCCTTCCGCTCCGCGAAGAGAATCGGCGGCGCGGCCTTGCCGTCCTTGACCTCCGGCAGCAGCAGCTCGCCTGTGAAGCCGATTCCCTCCAGCCACTTCTTGAGCCACAGTGCGCACTGCGCCGAATCGCGCAGCTTGGCGGGATCGGCCCCCACCGACTCGAACTTCAGGAGCTCGAAATACTCTTTCTGGACGGATTCTTCCATTTTTCTACGCCTTTTTCATCTGCGGGAAGAGGACGACGTCGCGGATCGAATCCGTGCCCGTGAGGAACATGACGAGCCGGTCGACGCCGAAGCCGAGCCCGCCCGTCGGCGGCATGCCGCACTCCAGGGCCGAGATGAAGTCCTCGTCGATCTTCTCGGTGTCCTCGCCCGCCTGGTTTTCGAGCGCCTTGCGCTGCTCGAGCGGGTCGTTCTGCTCGGTGTAGCCGGGGCAGAGCTCGCGGCCCGCGACGACGAACTCAAAGACGTCCACGAGCGAGGGATCGTCCTTGCACGCCTTGGCGAGCGGGACGAATTCATGCGGGATGCGCGTGACGAACGTCGGCTGCATCAAGTTGCGCTCGATGAGCTTGTCGTAGACCTCGTGCGTGAGCATGAGCTCCGTCGTCACGCCGTCGAGTTCCAGGTTGGTATCCGTCTCCGCGCCCTTCGCCTTGGCCTTGGCGAGCTGCGTCGCGAAGTCGAGCTCGAACCAGTCGTCGCCCATCAGCTCCTTGACGAGATCCCGGTAGGCGACGCGGCGGTAGGGCGGGTTGAAGTCGATGACGTCGCCCTTGTCGCCGTACGCGACCTGGCGCGTGCCGATGACGGTATCGCAGAGGTGCGGCAGGAGCCCTTCCATGATCGCCTCCATCGACGTGCGGTCGCCGTAGGCCTCGTAGATTTCGCAGACGGTGAACTCGGGGTTGTGCGTGCGGTCGATGCCCTCGTTGCGGAAGTCCTTGCCGAGCTCGAACACCTTGTTCATGCCGCCGACCAGGAGCCGCTTCAGGTAGAGTTCCGGCGCGATGCGCATGACGCAGTCCTTGTCGAGCGCGTTGAAGTGCGAGACGAACGGCTTGGCGGCCGCGCCGCCCGCCTGGTCCTGCAGAATCGGCGTTTCGACCTCGACAAAGCCCTTGTCCCAGAGGTACTTGCGGATTTCCATGATGAGCCGCGAGCGCGTGAAGAAGCGCGCGCGCGAGGCGTCGTTCGTCATCAGGTCCACGTAGCGGCGACGGTAGCATTCCTCCTGGTC
>JAFPYE010000131.1 GCA_017412325.1 Kiritimatiellia bacterium
CTGATCAAGTCCTCGATCTCGGCCAGTGTCAGCGCGTCAAGCACCTTCAGGACGACCTTCTCGTCGACAGTCGCCGTAAACGGCTCGTATTGCCGCCAGCGTCCGGTCCGCGCCAGCACCGCCGCCGGCGCCGCCGGACGCGCCACGGCAAGGCGCAGGATCGCGGACGAGCGCTCTTCCAGCAGGTGCACGCGCGACGCAATGGCCGTGCCCACGCCGCCGCGATAGGACAGCATCAGGTGCGCGAACACGACGACCGCGAGGGCGATCGACATCCACAGGATGATCCGGCGGTTTTTCACGGGCGGCGCCTCCTGATGAAGATCGCGCTCGAGAACGCCAGCAGCGCCGCCAGCGGAAACGCCACGGCGGTGGCGAGGAAGAAATGCTGGCGTCCGTCGCGGTCCATGCCCGAGACGAGCTGCCCCAGCTCCGCGCCCGTGTGCGTGACCGCATCGGTGCCGGACAGGTAGGCGACGGCGTTCAGGAAGAAGTCGCGGTTCGCGTTGCCGCGCCGCGTCAGCTGCCCGTTGAGCGCAAAGCTCGCGTCACCGACCACGACGATGCGCGTCGGGCGGAGCGCCAGGTCCGCGCCCACGCCGGTGCCGCGCTCGGCGACCGCCGCCACCGCCGCGTCGCCGACTTTCGCGAGTTCCGAAAAGCCGATGACGTCCGCGCCCATGCCCGTGTCCGCCGCAGCCGAGGGCGTGAAGGAAACCGGCTTTTCCAAGACGATCTGCGAGCCCGCGAGCTTGCGCACGACGGGATGGTCGGTGAACTCGGAGACGATCACGTCCGTGCCCGAGAGCGTGCGCGCCGCCGGGAACGACGCCGCGACCGGCCGGAGGCCCCATTCGGAAAGCAGCGTCGAAACGCCGTCCGCCTCGGCGGAACTGACGAGCACGAGGAGGCGCCCGCCCTGGCGCAGATAGGCGTCGAGCCGCGTCATCTCGGCGCGGGAGAACTCGTCGCGCGCGCCCGCGACGATCACGAGCGCGCAATCGTCCGGCACCTTCGCGTCCTTGGCGAGGTCGATGGCCTGGTTGCGGTAGCCGTCCATCGCCAGGTCGCGCGCGATGTCGCTCATGCCCAGGCTGCCATAGGTCAGGAAGGAGCTCTCGCCGTGCCCGCCCGTCCAGTAGACCGTGCGGCGCTGCGGCGGCATCGCCACGCGCAGGAGCGTCGAGGCGCAGTTCCATTCGCCGTAGCCGTCCTGAAGCCGAATGGCCGCGCGGCGGTGGCCGCGCTCGAACACGAGACTGTCCTCGGAAAAGCCCAGCCGCACGAGCCGCCCCGCCTCGGCAAGATCCCACTTGGGGTCGACGAACCGCACCGCGACGCGCAGGCCGCCCGGCGCCTGCACGCTCGCGAGGAGCCGCAGGAGGTGCGACACGTCGCGGAAGCGCGGGTCGCGCCGCGACAGGAACGCCGTCACGGTCACGTCGCCGCGCGCTTCGGAGAGGATGCCGACGGTGCGCGTGGAAAGCTTCGCCCCGCTCCGGCCGTCGACCGGAAGCTCGACCGTCACGCCCAGGCGGTGCACGAGCGCAATCGTCAGTCCCGCGAGCGCGAGCGCCAGCGCGCACGCGAGAAGCGTCGACATCCGCAGCGCGCGAGAGCCCCTGCCGACGAAGCGGAGCGCGGCGACCGCCTTGGAGCCGAGGAAGAGCGCGAGGACGGTCAGGATCGCATAGGCCGCGACCTTTCCGAGCGACACCACGCCCGTCGCCAGGTCGTAGGCGTGCGCGTCCAGCGGCATCTCGCCGATCGCGAGCCGGCCCTGCGGCGACCATTGCATCAGCGCCCACCACGCGCCGCGCGGGATCGCCACCAGCACCGTCGCCGTCGCCAGCGCCGCCACGGCGGAATTCGAAAAGAACGCGCTCGCCATCACCGCCACCGCGCACCAGAGCATCCCCTGGAGCGCCAGCGCGCAGAAGCCCGGCAGGAAGGCGGCGAACGAAGCTTCTTCCAGCAGGCGCGGCGCGCAGCACGCGAGAGCCGTCGTCGAGGAAATGAAGAAGACCAGCACGGCGAACATCAGGACCGTCCAGACGCCGAGGAACTTGCCGAGCATGAAGTCGCGCTCGCGCACGCTGCTCGACAGGAGGACTTCGATGCGCCCCGTGCGGCGCTCTTCGCTCCACACGCCCATGCCGAGGAGCGCGGCGAGGATCGGCAGCGCGGGCGCGACCGAGACCGTCCACAGTGCGGCGAGCGACAGGCGCGCGCCTTCCGCCGCCTCGAGGTTGAACGCGAACTGCGCCGCGGCGGCGGCCCAAAAGCCCGCCACCGCAATCGCCGTCGTGTGGAAGCTCCGCGCCACGCCGAGCGTGCGGCTCCAGGTCACGCGCACGGGGCTCATGCCACGCCTCCCTTCAGGGCCGCTTCGACGCGCGGCGTGAGGTCGGCCGCCGCGACGCCCGAGGCGGGGATGCACGCGGAAATGGCGCCGCCGCGCAGCACGAGGAAGCGCGTCGACCACTTGACCATGTCCGTCAGCTCGTGCCCCGTCACGATGACGCTCGCGAACGCCGCGACCGTCGAGAGGATCGCGCCCGCCGCCTCGCGCATGTTGCGGTCGAGCCCGGCGAGGAAGTCGTCAAGCAGGAGGACGCGCGGACGGAGCAGCATCGCGTCCGCCAGCGCCACGCGCTTCTTGACGCCGTAGGAAAGCGTGCCGATGCGCCGCTTGAGGAGGTCCGCGACCTGGCACATCTCCGCCGCCTCGCCGACGCGCCGCCGGATGCGCTTGTCGAGTTCGCCCTTCAGCCGCGCGCGGTAGGTCAGGTAGCCCTTGACCGTCATGTCGTCGTAGAGGACCGGCGTCTCCTGCAGGTAGCCGAGCTGGCGGCGGTAGGCGAGCGGACGCTCCAGCGCGTCCTGGCCGTCGATCTGGATGTGGCCCGAATCGGGCGCCTGCAACGTCGCCAGCACCTTCAGGAGCGTCGTCTTGCCGACGGCGTTGTCGCCGACGATGCTCACCGTCTCGCCCGGCGAGACGACGAACGAGACGTCGCGCAGCACCGGGCGGCGGTCATAGGTAAAGGCGATATTGCGGACTTCCAGCATCGCGAGACGGGCCGCCTTCAGATCCGCTGCTCGCCGTCAACGAACACCGCCGACGGCTTCCAGCTGCGCGGATTGATGACGACGAGGTCGGCGGTGTAGCCCTTCTCGACCTTGCCGAGCGTCTTGCCCCAGCCCTGTTCGATGGCCTGGTTCCAGGAAGTCGTGCGCACGAGGTCCTTGAGCGGAATGCCCGTCACGTCGTGGACGTTCTTGAGGCCCATGCCCATCCAGAGCGTCGAGCCCGCGAGGTTGCCGCCCTTGACGAGGCGCGCCTCGCCGTGCTCCAGCTTGACTTCGAGCCCGCCCATCGTGAACGCGTAGCCGTCCTTGCAGTGCGAGCAGCGGAGCGAATCGGTGATCATCTGCACGTGCGCGAGGCTGCGGCGCGTGAAAATGAGCCGGAGCATGTCGGGGCAGAGGTGGATCTTGTCGCAGATGACTTCGGTGTTGAGGTCTTCGATCAGGAAGCCCGCGCCGACCATGCCGATCTCGCGGTGGTGGAGCGGCGTCATCTGGTTGCAGAAGTGCGTCATGTGCCGGAGGCCGTTCTTGTAGGCGGGCATCAGGTCGGCGAGCTTCGCGCCCGTGTGGCCGCAGCTCGGCACGACGCCGATCTTGAAGCACTCCTTGGCGAACTTCGCGCCGCCCTCGGTCTCGACCGCGTAGGAAATCTGCTTCACCGGGAAGATCTTGGCGATGGCCTTCACCTCCGCGATGGCGGGCTTGCGCACGTAGGCGGGGTTCTGCGCGCCGCAGCACTTGACGTTGATGAACGGGCCCTCGAGGTGGATGCCGGGCGTCTTCGCGTAGGGCATGCCCGCGTCCGCATACGCCTTCAGGTTCTTCGCCGCGACCTCCAGCTCCTCGTGCGAAACGGTGAGCGTCGTCGGCAGGAACGTGGTCACGCCCTCGGCCAGCTTGCCCTTCGCGAGCTCGAAGATGGCCTTCGGATCCGCGTCGCAGAAGTCATACGTATTGGCACCGTGCGTGTGCACGTCGATGAAGCCGGGCATCACGTACTGGCCCTTCACGTCCACGACGGTCGAAGCGCCCTTTTCGGACACGGGCTTCTTCGAAACCTGCTTGATCGTCTTTCCTTCGATGACGATTGCGGCGTTCTCGATGTCCACGTCGGGCGAGATGACGTGCGCGTTCTTGATGATCGTCTTTTCCATGTCGGTTGTCTCCGTTGTGTAGGTGGGTGAAATGTTGGGAAAAGTATATCAAATCCCAAATTCGCGCGTCAATGCGCACGTTTCGGCGCCGGAGCCGCCTCAGACCGTGCGCCCGACGAGCCGTTCGGCGAGCGATTGGAGGAACGACACGTCGCCGGGCAGGCCCTCCAGCGCGGCGATGGCCGCGTCCGTCGCGTCCCGGACGGCGCGCTCGGTCTCCTCGCGCGGCCAGGGCGAATCGCCGTCCAGGAGGTCGTCTTCGTACTGGAACGCAAGGCCGAGGTTGCGGGCGTAGTCTTTCAGTTGCACGACCTGCGCGTCCGTCGCGCCCGCCGCCCACGCGCCCATCGCCGCCGCCGCGATAAAGAGGTCGCCCGTTTTGTGGAGGTAAACGAACCCGACCAATTCCTTGGGCAAGGGTCCGGGGACGCCAGAGTCCCCGTCCGTTCCTACCGTTCCGTCCGTTCCGGCCTCCCTTTTCAAGTCCTCCACCTGGCCCTGCACGACGCCGACGCCCGCCGTCGCCAGTTCCGCGACCACCGCGCCCGCGTTCCGCGGCACTTTTGCCGCGCTCGCGAACGCCAGCGCCTGCAGCGCGTCGCCGGCAAGGATCGCATTCGCCTCGCCGAACTTCGTCCAGACGGTCGGCTGGCCGCGCCGCTCGGTGTCGTTGTCCATCGCGGGCAAGTCGTCGTGGACAAGCGTGTAGTTGTGCAGGAGCTCGATCGCCGC
>JAFPYE010000132.1 GCA_017412325.1 Kiritimatiellia bacterium
CCAGAAGCGGCGGTTGCCATCGAGTTTCCAGTCTTTCCGTCTGCATCAGACGCCGTGTAAATGACGCCTGAATTCCATTTGACCGTAGCGGCTTGTGTCATCGCTGCAACAGCAACGACGCCAAGCAGAATCATGAGTTTCTTCATTGTTTTTTTTCCTTTTATTTTATGCACGTCACACTATGCAACGCACAAAACCTTGTTAAAGAGCCGACGGGATGACGATTGCCGCTCCTTCCGATGCCGTCTGAATCATAAAGCCCGCACCGGCCGAGATTTGATTAGCATTCGCGCAAGGAAGTGTCGATTCCCCATCCCAATCATTGAAGGCATAATAATCATACCAACCAGGAACAAAGGAAAAGCCAGTGCCATCATTGTAAGCATCTGCGAGTTCCTGACTCAGGTATTCATACACCGACGCTTCGCCACCATACTGATTGAGAAACGTCAGCGTATCGGACATCGGCGCGAACTCTTCATTGACCGTGATCTGTCCGAAATTGACCGTCTTGGGCGAAGCATTGCAGAGGAAGGTTTTCTTATTGGCATAGCACTCAAGTTCAACTGCCTGTTTCTCGACCGCGCCCGAGGAAACAAGTGCAGCATCGTCAGAACCCGACTGAATCATCATCGCTTCGCCATCATAGAGAGCGACTGAATTGCTTGATGGAAGGGTTGATTCACCATCCCAGTTATTGAAAGCATCGAGGTCGTACCATCCAGGAACAAATGTAAAGCCCGTTCCATCATTGTAGGCATCGGCAATCTCTTTGCTGAGATACTCATATACACCTGCTTCGCCACCATACTCATCGAGAAGGGTCAGCGTATCGGACATCGGCGCAAAGTTTTCATTCACCCCGAAGTCGCCAAGCGTGGTGGATCCGCCAGTGACGCGCGCAAACGTTGCGCCAACATACGACTTGCCACCATTCAGCACGTCCAGATTCTGATAGCCGACGATATCACTCGCGATCGGCTCCGCCTGAACTGCCCCGCAGAACACCTGGTTCGCTCCGAGCCAGCAAGCGGACAAAAATAGTTAAATTGCCAAATATATCTTCAGAGCGATATTATGGCAACATATCCAATAAAACTCCTTCTCTCTGGCCTCAGCCCCCCAGAGTGGCAATTTTCGGGGCCTGTCCCCACAGATTTCCCACAGATTTAGATTGGCTAGACTGACTAATGGGCAAGTTGCGACAGAGCGGCGAAAGGGGCGGAGGCGGTTGGGCGACGTTGAAGTTGAGCCCTGCGCGTTCTGCAGGAAAGCGTTTTCAATCCGGCGAAACTTCACCGAACGCGCGCGTAGGTTGATTTCCCGCAACGCGGGAATCGCGGCGCGCGTGTTCGACCCAACCGCCTCCGCCCCGTAGTCGCGCGATCGAGATCAGGCGCGGCAGGTGCGGATGAGCTCGGTGAGGACGAGGACGTCCGCGCTGCCCGACGACGACACGCACTTCTCGCGCAACTGCAGGAAGCGCGCGCGCGCGATGCGCAGCTCGCGCAGCGTCCAGTTGCGCAGGAACGCCTGGTTCTTGCGGACGGCGAACGGCGCCATCCCCTCCGTCGCCGCGGCAAAAACGCCGCGCTCCTGGGCGTCCTTCAGGACGACAAGCTGGCGGAAGAACTTCTCCACGACCGTCGTCATGAAGACAGCAAAGCCGTTCTCCTCCTCGAAGCGACGCACGGCGGCGACGGTCTTTTCGAGATTGCGCTCGCCAAGGGCGTCCGTCACCTCCCAGACGGCCGGCTCCACGCCCACGCCCGTCGAGGTCACGTCGGCCACGTCGGCGGCGGTGATCGTGTGGCGCGACGGGCCAAGGTAGTCGCGCATCTTGCCAAGCTCGCTCCTGAGCGAGCGCGTGTCCGGGCCCACGCGCGCGACGAACGATTCCGCGACGCCGCGGTCGAACTTGAGGTTCATCTCCGCCGCCCAGTCGATGACGCGCACCGTCGCCTCGCGCGCCTGCTCCCACGGCTTGCCCGCCGCGAAGACCGCGAGCTCCGCGACGCCCTTCAGCCGCTTGGCAAAGATCGAGGTCGCGAGCAGCTTCGGCGCAGAGAGGATGAAGCGCTGGTTGTCGGGAAGCGGGTGCGCGGCCAGGAACGCGGCGAACTCCTCGAGCTTCGCCTTGACGTCCTCGGACGGCCCCTTTCCGCCCGCCTGCGGCAGGAAGCGCACGTTCTTCCACCACGTCACCTTCACGGGGTCGAGGAACGGCGGCGTCTGGTAGCTCGCCTGGGCCTCGCGCAAGTCGGCGAGCTGGAGTTCCGCGTTCGTCGAGTTGACGGAATCGATGACCTCCAGCGCCGTGCCCGACGCGTCGCCGACCAGCTTCTTCGCGGTTTCGGAAACGAGAAAGTCGTCCTCGCCGATGATGACATGCACATTCACGGGCGCGGCTCTCCGTCAGGTTGCGGGGCGGGCCGCCGGAACGACGCCCAGAGGAACGCGCCGCCGAGAAGCACCATCCCGAGCGAAATCGCCTGCGAAATGCTGAGCCCCAGCACGGCGGCGCGCGGGTCGCCGCGCAGGTATTCGAGGAAGAAGCGGATGAGCGCGTAGCCGATGAAGTACGCGCCCGCCGTGCCGCGCCGGAACTTCAGGTAGAGCGCGAGGAGAACGGCGAAGAGGACGAGGAGCGCGGCGGCCTCGAAGAGCTGCGTCGGCAGCACGGGCAGCGCCGTCGGCGCGTGCGCGTCGATCAGCCCCGCGTGGAACTGCTCGTACCAGGCGGGCGAGCGGAACGGGAAGCGAACGGCGCAGGCGGCGTCGGAGAGCTTGCCGTAGCAGCAGCCGTAGAAGAAGCAGCCGAGGCGGCCGCAGGCGTGGCCGAGCGGGATGACAGTGCAGAAGAGGTCGGCGAGCGCCAGCGGGCGTTCGCGCTTCGCGACGCACCACGCGAAGAAGACGAGGACGGAGAGGATCAGCCCGCCGTAGAACATCAGCCCGCCGCGGTCGAGGCGGATCACCTCCAGCGGATGCGCGGCGAATTCGGCGCGCCAGTGCTCGATGACGTAGGCGAGGCGGCTGCCGACGACGCCGCCGAGCATCAGCGACAGCACGAAGTTCGACAGGTCCTTGCGGCCGGAGAGCTTTTCGACGAGCGTCCAGCAGAAGAGAAAGCCGACGGCCATGCACGCGCCGTAGGTCTTGAGGTGCAGGAAGCCGAGGTCGACGAGATCGGGATGCATCAGCCGGCCTCCCCGCCTGCAAAGAACCCCTGCACGAAACGGACGAGCCACAGCGTCCCCTTGACGGCGAAGACGCCGACGCCGACATAGGCGGACAGGAGGCGCGAGACGAGCATCCCGCCGAGCGCGGCGAACGTGAGCGGCGTCGTGACCGCAAGCCAGACGAGCACGAGCGCGACGTTGGCGAGGAAGATGAACGCCCACGAGAAGATGCGGCCGTAGAGCTTCACGTCGGGCTGCTGCTCGGTCAGCGTCTCCAGCGTAAAGAGGATGTGGAACGCCCAGGTGAAGCCGATCAGCGCCATCCACAGCGGCAGGAACGGCAGCGGGCGGACGAAGGCGGAGGTGACGAGCGCGACGATGATCACGACGAACGTGTAGAACGGGAAGAAGTAGGGCGCGAGCGTGATGAGCAGGTTCGACTTGGTCAGCACCACGCTGCCGCCGCGCTCGGTGACGCGCACCTGCGTCGGCACCGCGCCGAACGCGAGCCCCCACAGCGCGTGCGTCAGCTCGTGGCCGAGCACGTAGGTGCGCACGGGATGCGGGATCGCAAACCAGCAGAGGACGAACGCCGCCATGCCGCCGAGGAGCGAGAACGTCTCGACGCTGAAGGCGTTGGCGCTGCCCGCCGCCGCGACGATCGCGTCCACGAGCGTGCGGCCCGTCCCCCAGCAGGCGGGCAGCAGCGCGAGTCCGATCAGCATCCGCAGGAAGTTAGCCATCTTTTACTTGTCGTCCTCGAAGAGAAACACGAGCTCGCCCGGATAGACGCGGCGGTTCTGCCGCGCGATGGATTCGACGAAGTCCCTGTCGGTCCGGAAGCGGCGCTGGAAGTCCTGCAGGCGGGCGATTTCGCGCTTCTTCTCCTCGATCTGCGCGGCGAGCGCCGCGTCCTGCGCCTTGAGCGAATTGCGCCGCACGTAACTCGGCCAGGCGGCGGCCAGGCCGCCCACGAGGATGGCCAGCACCAGCGTCACGGTGAAATAGCGCAGGAACTTCTCTTTGATCCCTTCAGTCATGGCGGAAATTATATCAAATTTTTTTGAGATTTATCATTGACATTTTAAAAAAATATGAGATACTATTCGCCCGTTTGCTGGATGAAAGGCCCAAACCCAATGGAAACCCAATGGAAACGGCCCCACAGCAGCAGCAAGGACACAAGAAACAAAATGAAAATCAAGACCACGAGCAAGTGCGCGACCGCGAAGGTCGTCACCAAGAAGGCCGCCAAGCCGGCGGCAACCGTCAAGGCCGCCAAGCCGCAGCCCAAGTCCGTCGTGTTCACGGTCCATGCCGAGAAAGGCAAGGAAGTGTACATTGCGGGCGAGTTCAACCAGTGGAACCCGACCGCCAAGAAGATGGCGTACAAGGCGAAGGACGGCGTCTACGCCGCCACCGTCAAGCTCCTCCCGGGCGACTACCAGTACAAGTTCGTCATCGACGGCACCTGGTGCGCCGATCCGGAGAACGTCAACTCGGTCCAGAACGACCAGGGCACGTTCAACTCGGTCGTCACCGTCAAGTAAGACGGCGGGAAACCGATGAAACAACGAGGGCTGCGGACAACCGCAGCCCTTTGATTTTTCTACCGCACGCCGCCGTTGGCCTTGGCGAGCTTCTTCAGCTTCGGCGCGAAGGAGAGGCGCTCGACCGCCGAGAGATGGTCGATGTAGAGGATGCCGTTGAGGTGGTCAATCTCGTGCTGGAGGGCGCGGGCGAGGAAGCCGCGCGCGGTGATCATCTGCGGGCGGTTCACCTCGTCGAGATACTGGCACGTCACCTGCGCCGCGCGGACGAGCGAACCGCCGACGTTCGGGAAGCTGAGGCACCCTTCCTTGTCCTTCTGTGAACCTTCCTGCGCGATGATCTCGGGATTGAAGAGCTTGAGCGGCATCGGGATCGGCGCATTGAAGAGCTCGTCCGCCTCGTCTTCGCAGCCCCCGGGAATGTCGATGACGCACAGGCGCTCCAGGCGGCCCACCTGCTCGGCCGCGAGCCCGACGCCCTTGGCCTGGTGCATTGTCTCGACCATGTCGTCCGCAAGCCGCCGCAGGTCGTCCGTCACGCAGACGACGGGCTGCGCCTTTTCGCGCAGCACCTTTTCGCCGTATTTGCAGATCCGGAGAACCATGGCGTCAGACTCCCGTCGAACCGAAGCCGCCCGCGCCGCGATCCGTCTCGTTCACGTCCGCGACCTCGACGATTTCCGGCTGGGTGACGGGCGCAATCACGATCTGCGCGATCTTGTCGCCTTTCTTCACAACGAAGTCCGCCTCGCCGAAGTTGGCAAGGATGACGCCCACTTCGCCGCGATAGCCCGCGTCGATGGTGCCGGGCGTGTTGAGGACGGTGATGCCGTGCTTGAGCGCGAGCCCCGAGCGCGGGCGCACCTGCGCCTCGTAGCCGAGCGGCAGCTCCATCACGAGCCCCGTGTGGACGAGCGCGCGCCGCCCCGCCGGAATCGTCAGGTCCTCGACGCTACGGACATCCATCCCCGCGTCGCTCGCGTGCGCATAGGCCGGGAGCGTCGCATCGGGATGGATGCGCTTGAAGCCGAGCGTCATTCCGCGGCGGCCTCTTCGCCGTCGTCTTCGGCGGCGCCTTCAGCCGGCGCTTCGTAGCCGAGACGGGCGAGGTTCTCGCCTTCCCACTTCTCGACAGCCGCCGCATACTGGTCGCCGACGACCTGGTTGCGGACCTGCGCGCGCATCAGCGTCGCCTTGACGGCGTCGCCGGGGACGCGGTCTTCGCACACGACGAGGAGCGCGCGGCCCGTGCCGGTCAGCGTAAATTCGGAAACTTCGCCCTTCCGGGTCTTCATCGCCGCGCCCGCAATCGCGCGCTGGTCGGGGAACGCGCCGTTGGCGAGGTCCGAAACCGCAAAGGTCAGGTTGGTGGACACGTCCTTGGTCGCGAGCACCGCCTCCACGCCCTGCGCCGCAATCGCCTCGACCTCGGCCTTGAAGGCGGCGGCCTTGGCGTCGCGGAGCGCGCGCGCGTCGATCTTGCCCTTCGCCTCCTCGAACGTCGGCGTGTGCGCTTCGCTGTAGGCCGAGCGCTCGATCAGCCACACGGAACGGTCGGACGCGACAACGCCATAGCGCAGGTCCTCGACTTCGGGATCCAGCTCGGCGACGGCCTCGGTGAACGAGCGCGCACCCGGGCAGACGGACGCAGCGCGCACCGTGAAGCCCTCGTGGTTGGAGCCGTCCAGCGCGAACCAGCCGCTCTCCTCGACCGTCTTCCCGTCCTCGGCGGCGATCTTGTCGAGCCGCGAGGCGCCCTTCTCCTCGCCCTCCGCCAAGTTGGCGTAGGCGCGGCGGCTGAGGCTCGTCTCGTAGAATTCGACGGCGGCGATCTGGCGCAGCTCCTTCTCGAGCTCGTCCTTGACCTCGTCGTAGGACTTGACGACCTCGACGCCGTTCGTGTCGGTGGAGGTGTAGCGCTCGTCCTTGTACTGGTCGTAGAGGTCCCAGATCTCGTTCGTGTTGACGGTCATCTTCGCGAGCACGTCCGCGTCCGTCGCGTCGAACTTGACGAAGCGGATCTTGCAGAGGTCGGGCAGCGCCAGCGACTTCGCGTTGTCGTCGTACCACTTCTTCAGGCCCTCCTCGTCAACCGTGACGGCGTCGGCGGACTCCTTGTCCTGCGCGAAGCGCGCCACCTTGACGGTGAAGACGTCGGTCACGTCGTCGATCGCCTGATCCAGCTCCATCGGCGACGCCCAGACGGTCGCGCCCAGCAGCGTGCGCTGGACGCCCTCGCGCACCATCATCTGGCGGCGGAGGTAGTCCTCGAACTGCTCGGGCGCGAGCCCCAGTTCGCCGACCGTCAGCTGGCGGTAGCGGTCGAAGTCGAAGTTGGCCGCGCCGCCAAACATGCCGTGGACGGCGTCGGCGACCTCGCGGTTGCCGATCTTGACGCCGTTCTTCTCGGCGGTCTTGATCGCGGCATACGCCTCGTACGCCTTCTGCTCGACCTCGGCGTCGGTGAGGTCGGCGCGGTTGCGGCCATAGCCGCGCACGTCGTTGATGCACGCCTGGAAAAGCGCCGCGTCGATCGGCTCGCCGCCGAGCTCGCCCACGTCGCGCTTGACCTCCCGATCCTCGCGCGTCAGCGTCGAAACGAGGTCGACGCCGACGAACATCACGCAGAACAGAACGGCGATTGCGCCCCATGCCCACTTGTTGCGAATGAACTTGTTGAATTGCAGGATGACCATTTTGCTACTCTTTGAACTTTCTTTGTCTTTTCCGGGAAACCATCTTCCGCTAGAAATCCATGTCCTCTTCGTTCGAACCGCCGTCCGCTTCGCCGGATGCGTCGCCGGCATCGCCTTCGGCGGCCTCGCCTTCGTCGGCCTCGCCGTCCGCCTCCTCGGCCTCGCCCTCGGCGCTCTCGGTCGCTTCGGCGGCGCGCTTGGCCAGGTCCGCGTTGTCCTTGCTCTGGACCGGTCCCAGCTCGCCGGAATTCACCTCCACCAGGTTCTCAGCAAAGGCGCAACGGTTCTTCAGCTCGCCCAGCTCGTCGAAGGTCATGACCGTCACGCTCATGCGTTCGCCAAGCGCCGGCAGCGCGCGGTGGATGCGCACGGCGGTCTGGGGCGACAGCTTCCAGTCAAGGAACTTGTCCTCGGACTTCGTCTCGCCCGTCTCGAAATCGCGGACGCTGATGCGGCCCTGGTCCAGCTTGACGGTGCAGTCGCCGCTCTGCCCGTAGAGTCCGGTGAAGAGCAGGTCGGCCGACGAGCGGATGCGCAGCTCGTCCGCCGCCCGCATCTTGGCGATGCGCCAGTGGCGGCCCTCGACGTCCAGCCGGTCGGTCACGCAGCGGACGACGGCCTCGTCGCCGTCGCCGGTGTTCCGGTAGGCGTAGCGCGACTCGCCCGCGAGGTTGAAGGCCTTGAAGCCGGGCGCCAGCACCTCGAAAAGCCCCTCCGGCGCGGTGCGCGGCAGCTTGACGGAAACCGTTCCCGACTGGAGCACGATCGCGCGCGACGTGACGTCCAGCGCCTGCGCACGGGTGCCGAACGACGCCGCGCCCTTGACGGTCACCTCGATCTCGGGACCGAACTGGAGGCGGAGGGAGTCGCCCGCGCCCAACGTGCGGTAGGCGGTGCCGAGCGGATAGAACTTGCCCTCCTGGATCGGCGTCCAGTCCTTCGCGCCGGGCTTGCGCACCTCCGCCTGCCCTTCCAGCATGCGGCAGTAGGGCAGGATGAAGAAGGTCTTGACGTTCCCGGACTTTTTGGCCGGGCGGGCTTCAGCCGTTTCTTCGCCTTCGGCGGCTTCGGTGCCGTCCTCGGCGCCGTCCTCGGCCTCGCCCTCGGCGCTCTCGCCATCCGCCGCTTCGCCGTCGTCCGAACTTTCGGCCGCCGCCGCGCCGTCGTCGCCGAAGTCGAAGTCGTCGTCCTGCGCCACCGCGACAAACGCCGTCACCGCCGTTGCCGCCACCACCGTCCGCATAAGTGCCTTCATCGTCACGAACCTTTCCTAAGGGTTGCCGAAACCGCCTGCGCAATTAGACGAGATGCGCGCCGTCCGACGGCTTGATGACCGAGCAGACCGGCTCGTCGCCGAACTTCGCCTTGTATTCCTTCGTGATCTGCGCCGCGATCTTGTCCGCCGCCGTCGGATCGACGAGCAGGCAGCAGCTGCCGCCGAATCCGCCGCCCGACAGGCGCGCGCCGTACACTTCGGGAATCGCCTTCGCCGCGTCCACGATCGCGTCCAGCTCCTCGCAGGAGTTCTCGAACCAGTTGCGGCTCGACTCGTGCGAATCGTACATGAGCGCGCCAAAGCCCTTCAGGTCGCCCTTCTCCAGGAGCGCCGCGCCCTGCAGGACGCGCTCGTCCTCGCCGATCGGATGCACCGCGCGCTTCGCCGTCGTCTCGCTGAGGCCGCCGCGGTAGAGCACCCACTCGGCCATCGTCACGTCCCTGAGGTGCGTCACCGGCTTGCGGAGGACGCCCGCGAAGTACTTGGCCGCGTCCTCGCACGCCTGGCGGCGGCTCGCGTACGCGCCGTCGACAAGCGCATGCTTGGCGTTCGACTTGACCATCATGAACGCCACGCTCGGGCCCATGTCCACCGTCTCGAAGGTGTTGCTGCGGAAGTCGCTCTTGACGAGCGCGCCCGCCTTGCCGTACATCGACGACGCCTGGTCGAGGAGGCCGCACGGGCAGCCCGCGAAGGTGTGCTCCGCCTTTTGGCCGATCTTCGCGAGCGTCGTCCGGTCCTTCTCGATGCCGTAGAGCTTCGCGAGCGCGAGCGCCGTGCACATCTCCAGCGCCGCCGACGAGCTCAGGCCCGCGCCGAGCGGGATGTTGCCGAGGAACATGCCCTTCCAGCCCTTGCCTGCCTTCGCGGGTTCGCCGTCGAAGAGCCAGTTGAAGGTGCCCGTCACGTAGTTCTGCCACGTCATCTCCTTCGCCGGCGCGACGGAGGAAAGGTCGAACTTCGCCGTCTCCATGAAGTCGCCCGCCGTCAGCTCGCAGCTCGTGTCCGCGCTCGCCGACACCGCGAAGAACGTGCCCTTGTCGATGGCCGCCGAAAAGACGTAGCCCTCGTTGTAGTCGGTGTGGTTGCCCAGCACCTCGATGCGTCCGGGCGCGTAGGCCACGATCTCCGGCTTCGCGCCGTACATCTTCTCAAACTTGGCGACGAGTTCGTCGTAGACTTCCTTGTTCTGCATGGCTGTGTTCCTTTTCTTAAGGGGTTGTTGTTTCTGAAGGAGTTGTTGTCGGGTTGGAATCGGTCAGTCGATCTTGATCTCGGGGTTGACGTTCTTGGTGAACGCGAGCGCGTACACGAAGAGGTACGCGAGGCACGCCGCCGGCACGACGAAGCTCACGAGGAAGCCCGCATGCGAGCCGATCCACGTGGAGAGGAGCGGCAGGACGCCGCCGCCGACGACCATCGTCATGAAGAGGCCGGACGCCTGCTCGGTGTACTTGCCGACGCCTTCGGTGGAGAGGTTGAAGATGACCGACCACATGACCGACGTGCACAGCCCCATCAGCACGAAGCAGAACGCGCCGACCGGCACGTTGACCGTCGTCTTCGCCGCCTCAGCCGCCTTGTCCGCGACCTCAAAGGGAATCGTCACGTTCGCCGCGATGAGCGCGACGCCGACGACGAGCAGCACGAGCCCCGCGCCCGACGCGCCCAGCAGCATCGCGCGCGGCGACACCTTGCCGCCGAACGCCGCGCCGAGCAGGCGCCCGAGGAGCATCAGCAGGAAGACCGCGCCCGCGAGCGTGCCGGCCATGACCGCCGCCGCGTCGCCGCCGCCCATGATCTTCTGGATGTCGGCCGAGCTCGTCGCCGCCGGGATGCCCGCCTCGACGCCCATGTAGAGGAAGATGCCGATGACGCCCAGCAGGCAGTGGCGGAACGCGAGCGCGCTGCGCTCGTAGACGACGTCCTTCGCGCGCGCCGTCGGGTTCGGAATCGGCAGGAAGGCGATGACGGCCGTCGCCGCGATGAAGATGGACGCCGCCGTCAGCAGCACGCCCGTCACGTCCGCGAACTTGGTCGCCGGCGTGATCTCGCCCACGACCATCGGGACGATGACCATCGAGAAGCCCTGGAACATCGAGTTGCACGCGCCGCCCGCGAGGTTCAGCTGGTTGCCCTTGTTGCCGCCGCCGACAATCGAGTTGAGCATCGGGCAGATGACGCCGTTGAGGAAGCAGTTCGAGGCGCCGCTCAGGAACGCGCCGAAGAGGTAGACGAACCACGCGCCAGGGATGCCGCCCGCCGCGCCGAGGTCGACGTGGCCGGAGAGGAGCTGCACGAGGATGCCGACCGCGCCGAGCGAGGTCGCCACGAGCGCCGTCTTCTTGTAGCCAAACTTCTGGAGGACGAGGCCCATCGGATAGCCGATCAGCAGGTAGGCGAGGAAGTTCATCATGTTGCCCATCATGCCAAGCGTCGCATAGCGGGCGATGCCCTCGTTCGCGCCCCAGATGCGCCCGGCCGGCGCGGCCAGATAGGTCATGAAACCGCACAGCGCGTACAGGGCGAACATGGTGACGATGGCGACGAGGTGCCCGCCCTTCTTCTGCTGCGTATCCATCAAAAGTCTCCTATTGGTTAATGTTGGCAAATATTATACCGAAAAAGCGCCGGTGCGTCAACCGCGCGCGGGCGGCCGGACTTACGTGTAGCGCAGGACCTCGTCGACCGTCGTGTAGCCGTCGAGGATGGCCTGGATGCCGTGCTCGCGCATCGTGCGCATGCCGAGCTCGCGCGCCTTCTCGCGCAGGATCAGCGTCGGCGCGCGGTTGTTCACGAGCTCGCGCAGCGGGTTCGACATGCGGAGGTATTCGACCACCGCCTTGCGGCCCTTGTAGCCGGTGCCGTTGCACGTCTTGCAGCCCTTGCCGAAGTAGAACGGCCGCCCGCCGATCTGGTCGCGCGTCATCTCGATGCGCTCGAGCGTCTCGTCGTCCGGCTCGTAGGGCGTCTTGCAGTCCTTGCAGCACGTGCGCACGAGACGCTGGCCGAGCACGCCCTCCAGCGTGGACGAGAGGAGGTAGGGCGCGACGTTCATGTCGACGAAGCGCGTCACCGCGCCCGCCGCGTCGTTCGTGTGGAGCGTCGAGAAGACGAAGTGGCCCGTGAGCGCCGCCTGGATCGCGATTTCCGCCGTCTCCAGGTCGCGGATCTCGCCGATCATCATCACGTCGGGGTCCTGTCGCAGGAACGCGCGCAGCACCTTCGCGAACGTGTTGCCCGCCTTCGGGTCGATCGGCACCTGCACGATGCCGTCCACGTTGTATTCGACCGGTTCCTCGGCGGTGAGGAGCTTCGTGTCGATCGTGTTGATGCGGCGGAGGATCGAGTAGAGCGTCGTCGTCTTGCCCGAGCCCGTCGGCCCCGTCACGATGAAGATGCCGTTCGGCTTCTCGATGTCCATCGTCACCTGCTCGTAGACGTCCTCGGGAAGCCCCACGTTCTCCAGGTCGAGCGACGTCGCGGACTGGTCGAGAATACGCATCACGACCGATTCGCCGTGCGCCGTCGGCAGGCAGCTGACGCGCAGGTCGACCGGCTTGCCCGCGACGGTCAGCGCGATGCGGCCGTCCTGCGGCACGCGCCGCTCGGAGATGTTGAGGTTCGCGAGGATCTTGATGCGCGAGATGATCGCCGGCGCCATCTTCACGTCCGGCGCCTTCATCGCGTAGAGCGCGCCGTCCACGCGGTAGCGGATCTTGAAGTCGTTCTCAAAGGGCTCGATGTGGATGTCCGCCGCGCGGTCGACGACGCCCTGGTAGAGGACGAGGTTGACGAAGCGGATGATCGCGGACGAGTTCGCCGCCGACTCCATCGAGGCGATGTCGTTCGCGTTCGCGCCCGCGAGCGCGTCGTCGTCCGTCATGCCCTCGCCGAGCTGCTTGATCATGTCCGCGACCGAGTCGTTGGCGTCGCCGTAATACTGCGCGATGCGGGCCATCACGTCCGCCTCGCGCGCGAACACGAAGCGGACCTCCTTCGAGAGCGTGAAAAGCATCTCGTCGGAGATGCGCGGGTCGACGAGGTCGAACGTCGCGAGCGTCACCGACGAATCGTCGTAGGCGACGGGGAAAACGTTGTACATGCGCGCGGTCGAGGCGGGGATCGCGTCGGTCACGTCCGTCTCGAGCGTCATGTTCGCGAGGTCGATGGCCTCGGTGTTCTGGTCGGCGGCCATGAGCGACAGCAGGTCGTCTTCGCTCAGGATCTCCTGGTCGATGACGAGGCGGCGGACCGGCTTGCCTTCGGTCTTGGAGACGTCCTGGATCTCCTTGGCGGAGTCCTCGTCAAGGTAGCCGTTCTGCACGAGCAGCTGGAGAATCGGATCGAGCATTCTTCTACATTCCTTTCACCTGCTTTTCAATCTTGGCGAGTATTATATCATAACAAGCCGATGTGCGGCTGACAAAAAATGCCGCGGCCGTCCACCGCGCCGTCCCCCTCACTTCCGCTCGATCGCCGCGCCGAGCGCGGAGAAGCTGCGCACGACCTCGACGTACCCGCGGTCGATCGTCTCGACGTCCAGGATCGTCGACGTCCCCTTTGCGGCGAGCGCGGCGATCAGGAGCGCAATGCCCGCGCGGATGTCGGGCGAGGCGACCGTGCCGCCGTAGAGCGGCGAGGGGCCCGTCACGACGACGCGGTGCGGGTCGCACTGCACGATCTTCGCGCCCATCTGCCGCAGGCGGTCGACGAAGTAGAGGCGCGACTCGAACATCTTCTCGAAGAAGAGGCACGTCCCGCGCGTCTGCGTCGCGAGGACGATCAGGACCGACATCAGGTCCGACGGGAACGCCGGCCACGTGCCGTCCGCGAGCGACGGGATCGCGTCGCCCAGGTCGTAGCGCATCCGCAGCCGCTTCTTCTTCGGCACGTAGCGGAGCGTCCGCTCGGCCGACGAGATCGTCCACGTCACGCCGAAGCGCTTGAACGCGCCCTCCAGCACCGCGAACGGCTCGGGGTCGACGCCCGTGAGCGTCAGCTCCCCGCCCGTCACCGCCGCCGCCACGAGGTAGCTCCCCGCCTCGATGTAGTCGCAGCCGACGCGCGCCGAACAGCCCGCGAGCCGCTCGACGCCCTCGATGCGGAGGCGGTTCGTGCCCGCGCCCTCGACCTTCGCGCCCATCGCGTTCAGCATCGTCGCGAGGTCGACGATGTGCGGCTCGCACGCGGCGTTGTAGATTTCGGTCCGGCCCTTCGCGAGCACCGACGCCATCAGGATGTTCTCGGTCGCCGTGACCGACGCCTCGTCCAGCAGGATCCGCGCGCCCTTGAGCTCGCCCTTGAAGCGCAGCGTCTTGCGTCCCGCCACCGCCTTGGCGCCAAGCGCGCGGAAGCCCGCGAAATGCGTGTCGAGCCGCCGATGGCCGATGGCGTCGCCGCCCGGCGGCGGCAGCGAGGCGCGCCCCGCCCGCGCAAGGAGCGGCCCGGCAAAGAGGAAGCTTGTACGGAACTTCGCCGCGAGTTCGGCGGAAATCGTCGCCGTCTTCAGCTTCGGCGTCGTCAGCGTCACCGTTCCCGCCGCGACGTCGCGCACCACGCGCGTGCCGAAGCACCGTGCCGCGTCGAGCATCGACGCGACGTCGGAAATGTCGGGCACGTTCGCGATCGTCACCGGCTGGTCCGTGAGGAGCGCCGCCGCGATCATCGGCAGCGCCGCGTTCTTGTTGCCCGAGACCGCGTGCACGCCCGCAATCGTGCGGCCGCCCTGGATGACGAGCCGCGCCATGCTACGACAGCTCGTCCAGCTTCCGGGTCTCGCCGAAGACGATCAGCTTGTCGTCCGGCTGCAAGGCCGAATCCGCCTGCGGGATGACGATCTTGCGCGGCTTCATGGGGTCGCCGTCCGCGCGGCGAATGCAGAGCACCGTCATGCCCGTCGCGTTGCGGAAGTTCGCCTCCGCGAGCGTCTTGCCGCGCAGGGGCTCCGGCACGTCGATCTCGGCGATGGAATAGCCGTCGGAGATCTCCAGGAAGTCGATCACGTCGTGGTTGGCGATCGCGCGCGCGAGGCGGTGCGCCGAATCGCGGTCGGGATAGACGACCGTGTCCGCGCCGATGCGCCGCAGGATCTTGCCGTGCAGCTCGCTCGTCGCCTTCGCGACCACGTTGGGCACGCCCAGCTCCTTGCAGTTCGCCGTCACCATCATCGACGCCTCGATGTTGCTGCCGATGGCGACGACGACGAGGTCGCATTCGCCGAAGCCCGCCTCCTCGAGGACGTGCGGCTGGGTGGCGTCGCCCTGGAGCGCGGTCGCGAACTCGCTCGCGTTCTGCATCGCGGGGCGGTTGCGGTCGATGAGCAGGACTTCCGTGCCGGCGTTCGCCAGCGACTCGGCGAGGGACATGCCGAAGCGTCCCGCGCCGACGATGCCGATGCGCTTCATGCCTCGAGCTCCATCTTGCGCGCCTCGTGGACGAGCCCCCTGGAGTACGGATGGACGGGCTCGGTGAAGAACGCCGCCGGATCGTTCGAGGTCTCCACCACGTGCCCGTCCTTCATCACCGCGAGCTTCGTCGCCATCTGCGAGACGACGCCGAGGTCGTGCGTGATGAGGAGCACGCCCGAGTTCGACTGGTGCAGGTCGCGCATCAGCCGCAGCACCTGCGCCTGGATCGTCACGTCGAGGGCCGTCGTCGGCTCGTCGGCGATCACGAGGTCGGGGCCGAGCATCAGCCCCATCGCGATCATCACGCGCTGCTGCATGCCGCCGGAGAGCTCATGCGGATAGGCGCGCGCGCGCACGGCGGGATCGGGAATGCCGACCTTGCCGAGCCATTCGAGCGCCATGTCCTCCGCCGCCTTCTTCGTCATGTCCTCGTGCAGGAGGATCGTCTCGACGAGCTGCGCGCCGATGCGGTGGAGCGGCGAGAGCGAGCCCATCGGGTCCTGGAAGATGACGCCGATCTTCTTGCCGCGGATCTTGCGCAGGGCGGGAAGCGGCAGCGTCAGCATGTCCTCGCCGTCGAGGAGGATGCGCCCCTTGGGATAGAACGCGGGCGGACTCGGCAGGAGCCGCGCAACGCTCATCGAAACCGAACTCTTGCCGGAACCCGACTCGCCGACGATGCCCAGCACTTCGCCGCGGTCCAGCGTCAGGTTGACGTCGACCGCAGCCGCGTTCACCTCGCCGTCGTCGTTCCGGAACGACACGCACAAATCTTCTATTTTCAGCAGCATGCACGTAGTATACCAAATCCCGTCCGCCTGCGTCATCCGTATTTTGCGCACCGGCGCCCTTCGACGGGCGGCGGATAAAATGTGATATACTGTGCGCCATGACACTTTCCGCCCTGCTGCTCGCCGCCGCGCTCGCGCCCGCCTTCGCCGAATCGAAGGCGCTCGTCGTCCAGATCGAGCTGGACCGCGCGGGCTATTCGGCGAACGCCCTCGACGGCGCCTGGGGCGCGAAGTCCCGCCGCGCCGCCGCCGCGTTCCTCGCCGCGCAGGGCGTGAAGCCGAC
>JAFPYE010000133.1 GCA_017412325.1 Kiritimatiellia bacterium
CACCGTCGCGACGCCGCCCCACGCGCCGTCGTTGACGAGGCTCGCGACCGTCTCGCTCACGCCGAGCTTCTCGAGCGCGCCGCCGATCAGCGCGCCGATGCCGGGCACCCACACGCCGAACTGCGACGGATCGGGCTCCTCGTATTCCTTCGCCGCCGCATAGGCCGCCTCGTCCACGTCCCACGTCTCGGCGATTTCACCCGTTTCCTCGTCTTCGACGGATGCCGTCTTCTCGCCTGCCTCGAACGCGGCAATCGTCGCTTCGGCCTTTGCGAACGCGCCCTGCGCGTCCTCGAATTCCATGCCTTTGTACTTGCCTTCGGCGGTGCACGCGTGCGTCGTGAACGGAAGGTGCCATCCGTCGCCAAGGAATCCGTCGTTCGCCCAGTCGGTGAGGATGGTTCCCGGACCGCCGTCGGCGACCGCGAGCCACCACATCACGCAGAGCGAGAGGATGAAGATCGGGAGCGCGAGGATGCGGTTCGTGACGATCCGGTCGATCTTGTCCGAGAGCGTCGCCTTGTTCTTCCTGATCTCGCTCTTCGTGAGCGCCTTGGACATGAGGTTCTGGATGAACTCGTAGCGCTGGTTCGTGATGATCGACTCCGCGTCGTCGTCCAGCTCCTTCTCGCAGTCGCGGATGTGCTCCTCGATGTGCTTCATGAGCCCCACGCCGATGTCGAGGTTCTGGATGATCTCGCGGTCGCGCTCGAAGATCTTGATCGCGTACCAGCGGATCGACCTCGCCGGCACTTTGCCCTGGATGGACTCCTCGATGTGCGCGATCGCGTGCTCGACGGAGCCGGTGAAGACGTGCGGCACCTCGCCCGGCTTCTTCGCCTGCGCCGCGGCCCCGGCGAGCTCGACGGCCTTCTTCGCCGCCTCGACGCCGCCTTCGCCCTTGAGCGCGCTGATGCCGACGACTTCGCAGCGGAGCGCCTTGGCGATCTTCGCGAAGTCGATCCGGTCGCCGTTCTTCTTCACGACGTCCATCATGTTGACGGCCATCACCATCGGCAGCCCCAGCTCCGCGAGCTGCGTGGAGAGGTAGAGGTTGCGCTCGATGTTCGTGCCGTCGACGATGTTGAGGATCGCGTCGGGATTCTCCTCGACGAGGAAGCGCCGCGACACCTTCTCCTCCAGCGAGTAGGGCGAGAGCGAATAGATACCGGGGAGGTCCTGGATGACGACGTCCGCGTCGCCCTTGAGGATGCCGTCCTTCTTCTCGACAGTCACGCCCGGCCAGTTGCCGACGTATTGGTTGGAGCCGGTCAGCGCGTTGAACAGCGTCGTCTTGCCCGAGTTCGGGTTGCCCGCGAGGGCGATCTTGATATTAGCCATATCTAAACCTCTTGCTAAAAATTTTTCGTTTGCACCGACGACTAGTCGCCAACCTCGATCCGAGCCGCCTCGTCCTTGCGGATCGACAGCTCGTATCCGCGGATGGTCAGCTCGATGGGGTCGCCGAGCGGCGCCACCTTGCGGACGGTCACCGCGGTGCCCTTGGTCAGTCCCATGTCCATGATGCGGCGCTTGACGGCGCCCTCCCCGTTCAGCTTGGCGACGGTTGCGCTTTCTCCGACCTGCAGTTGATCCAACGTCTTCATGTTGTCTGTCCTTTCGTGAAACGGTTCATTCCGGCCGCACCATCACGCGCGCGGCCACGTCGGGATTGATGGCGATGCGGCTGTCGTGCACGCCGACGATCATGCTCCCGTCGGTGACCTGCACCACCGCGACGACCGCGCCGGCGATCAGGCCCAGCGATCCCAGGTGCTTGCGCACCGCGTCCGTGCCCGTGATCGCCATCACGCGCACCTTGTCTCCCACCTTCATCAGCTTCAACGGCACCATTGGTCTTTCCCTTTGCTTACATTCTTTGCCCCGACAAATTCCATTAGTCCGGGCTAAGTGACGCATAGGATATCATATTTGCCCTTGAGTTAGCAAGGGGAAAGTTAGAGAAATTTAATCTTTGTCGCCGGGCCCGGCGCCGCCGCCCCTACGCCCGCTTCAGGACGAGCGCGGTGCGCGCGGGCAGGTAGAGCCGGATCTGCTGGACGAGCTCGTCCCTGTCGGGCACGACCGCCGGGACGAATTCCTGTCCCGCCGCCACGCGCCCCTGCCCGCCGAAGCGCACCTCGTCGGAATCGAAGAGATGGCGCCACGTCGTCGCCGGCGGCACGAGGACGCCGTAGTCGGTGTAGGAGTTGACGGGATGGAAGTTGAAGACGAAGAGCAAGTCGCCGCGCACGAACGCGAGCACCTTGTCCGGCTCGTTCGCGACGAGCTGCAGCGGGCGGGCGCTTTCGACCGCGCGCGAGGCGCCGATCGCGTTCACCATCGTCTCGTCGAAGTCGCCGAGCGCCTTGAAGCGCAGGTTCGGATCGTCCCGCAGCGACCACTGCCGCCGCGCGTGCGCGTAGCTCCAGCCGTTTTCCTGCCGCGGGAAGTCGATCCATTCGGGATGGCCGAACTCGTTGCCCATGAAGTTCAGGTAGGCGCCGCCGTTCAGGGCGAGCGTGGCGAGGCGCGCCATCTTGTGGAGCGCGATCGCGCGCTCCACCTCCAGCCCGTGCTGGTCCTTGCCCATGCCCCAGTAGATCGCCGCGTCGGCAAGCTGGAAGAAGAACGTCTTGCCGCCGACGAGCGCCTGGTCGTGGCTCTCGACGTAGCTGACGACCTTCTCCTCCGCGCGCTTGTTCGTGAGCTCGTAGAAGAGCCCGCCCATCGACCAGTCGTCGTCGCGCACCTTCTCCGCGAGCTTGAACCAGTAGTCCGGCTCGCCCATCGCCATGCGGTAGTCGAAGCCGATGCCGCAGTCCTCGACAGGCGCCGCGCAGCCGGGCATGCCGCTGACGTCCTCGGCGATCGTGATCGCGTGCGGGTTCACCGCGTGGATGACGCGGTTGGCGAGGTTGAGGTAGGCCCACGCGTCGTCGTCCATCGAGCCGTTGAAGTAGAGCGCGTATTCGGTGAAGGCGTCGCCGAGGCCGTGGTTCCAGAAGAGCATGGAGGTGACGCCGTCGAAGCGGTAGCCGTCGAACTTGTATTCGTCGAGCCAGAAGCGGCAGTTCGACAGCAGGAAGTGCAGCACCTTGTGCTTGCCGTAGTCGAAGCAGCGGCTGTCCCACGCCGTATGCCAGCCCTTCGGCCCCGAATGGAAATACTGCCAGTCGGTGCCGTCGAAGCAGGAGAGCCCGTCGCGCTCGTTCTTGACGGCGTGCGAATGCACGAGGTCCATGATGACCCTGAGGCCCATCCCGTGCGCCGTGTCGATCAGCGACTTCAGCTCGTCCGGCGTGCCAAAGCGCGAGGACGCGGCAAAGAAGCTGGAGACGTGGTAGCCGAAGCTGCCGTAGTAGGGATGCTCCATGATCGCCATCAGCTGCACCGTGTTGTAGCCCGCCTTCTTGATGCGCGGCAGGATGTTGTCGCGGAACTCGGCGTAGCTGGCGACCTTCTCCTCCTCCGAGCCCATGCCGACGTGCGCCTCGTAGATGAGCGGCGTGAACGCGTCCTTCTTCGCCTTCACGGACGGGCTCTCGTGCTGCCACACGTAGGGCTGGGGCGGGTCGTAGACCTGCGCGCAGAAGAGCTTGGACGCCTCGTCCTGGCGCACGTAGCGCGCATAGGCGGGGATGCGCTCGCCGTGTCCGCCCTCCCAGCGCATCTCCAGCCGGAAGTTGTCGCCGTGGCAAATCAGCTCGACGGGGATTTCGCGCTCCCAGTCGTCCGTGCCGGGCTTGCGGAAGATCTCGAAGCGCGGGTCGATCTTCCACTTCGAGAAGTCGCCGACGAGCCACATGCTCGTCGCGTTCGGCGCCCACTCGCGGAAGACCCAGTGCGCCTTCTTGCGCCCGCACCCCTTCACCTTGTGGAGCCCGTAGTACTCGTGCGCGCTCGCCCAGTCCGCGAGCGGCATCTTGCCGCCCGTCAGCTGCCCGACGAGCGCGAGCGCGTGTTCGGCACGACCGCGGATCGCGCCTTCGAACGGTTTCAGGTAGGCATCATCCAAGAGTTTCGCCATGCAGGACCTCCTCGCGCCTTGTTGCAGCGCGTTCATGTGCCGTGAATTTTACCACGAAACGACCCTTGCGGTCAAGTCTCGTCGCTTTTCAGGTAGCGGAGCAGCTCGTCCATCCGGTTGATGCGGATTGTTGCGCGCGCGTCGCCCTGCCGCCCGAAGCCGAACGTGCAGAACGCGCCCTTGACGCCCGCGTTCGTCGCGCACTGCAAGTCCGTCCAGTTGTCGCCCACCATCCAGTCGTGCGACGAGAGCCGATGGCCGCGCATCCGCGCCGCGCACTCCCGCAGCGGCAGCGCGCTCGGCTTCATCTCCACGCAGTCGCCGCCCGCCACCACCGCGTTGCCGAAGTAGCGCGTCAGCCCGAAATGCTCCAGGATCGCCATCGTCGCGAAACGCGGCTTGGCGGTGTTGACGCCGAGAAGCCACCCCCGGTCGTGCAGCTCTGCCAGCGTCGGACGCACGGTCGGATACAGCTCCACCGATTCCAGCGCGTGCTCGGCGTAGTGCGAGCGGAAGATATCCCAGAGCTTCTCCACCTCGTCCGCCCGTTCGGGAATCGCGTGCGCGAGCAGGTATTTCGCGCCCTGCCCGACGTGGCAGAGCACCGCGTCCTGCGGCAGGTCGGCGAGCCCCAGGTCGCGTCGCGTATGGTTGACGGTCGCCGCCAGATCGGCGCGCGTATCGGCGAGCGTGCCGTCCAGGTCAAAGAAGCATGCGTTCATCCGTCCCGCCTCCGCTAGTCCAAGATGCGCACCGTCGGCCCCGCGCCCGAATAGGAGTCGAGCCCGCCGCCCGCCGTGCCGTCGTCGTCGCCCACGGTGGCGCGGACGGCCTTCACCTTCGGCCGCTCGCCGAAGAGCACCGTCCCCAGCCGCACCCACGTCGCGCCCTCCTCCACGGCCACCTCGTAGTCGCCGCTCATGCCCATCGACAGGCGCGGCAGCTTCACGCCGAGCGCCGCTTCCGTCGCGTCGCGCAGCTCGCGCAGCTTGCGGAAATACGGCCGTGAATCCTCGGGGTTCTCGCTCAGGGGCGCCATCGTCATCAGCCCTTCGACGGTGACGCGCGGGCAGTCACGGCAGATGTGCGCGACCGTCGGCGCGACTTCCTCGGGCTTCATGCCGTTCTTCGACTTCTCGCCCGAGACGTTGACTTCCAGAAGGATGTGCGGCTGCGCGCCGATGGCGTCGGCAATCAGGTTGAGGCGGTCGGCGAGCTTGACGGAATCGACGGAATGGATGAAGTCGAAGATCTCCAGCGCAGGCCGCACCTTGTTCGACTGCAGATGCCCGATAAGGTGCCAGTCCATCCCGCCGACCGCCGCCGCCTTCTTCCACGCGGCCTCCTGCACCTTGTTTTCGCCGACGATCCGCAGCCCTGCGTCGCGCGCCTCGCGCACGACGTCCTCGCCGTGCGTCTTCGTGACGGCGATAATCTCCACCTCGGCCGGATCGCGCCCCGCCCGTTTCGCGGCCGCGGCGATTCGGCCGCGCACCTCCTCCAGAATTTCGCTCAGTTCTTTCATCGTTCCGTCTGCGCTTCCGCGCCCCTGTTTGTTGGTGTAGTATATCACATCCGCCCTCATTTATGTTATACTCTGCGGCATGGACAGATTCACCATTCAAGTCGGTTCCTACGAAGTCAACTGCTCGATCGTGAGCGAGGGCGCGCGCGCGCTCGTCGTCGACCCCGGCAGCGAAGGCGACCGCATCGCCCGCCTGCTCGCGCAGAAAGGGCTCGAACCCGCCGCGATCCTGCTGACGCACGGCCACTTCGACCACATCGGCGGCGTCAACGACCTCCAGGCGGCGTTCCCCGTCCTGCCCGTCTACATCCATCCCGACGACACGGTGATGTTCGGCCACCCCTTCAACCAGAATCCGCCCGACTATCCGCTCGCCGACCGTCCCCGCGACATCCGCGACGCGCGCACGCTCCCGGCGGACGCGCCGACGCTCGGCTTCACGGGCGCGATGGCGGTCATCCCCACGCCCGGCCACACGCCCGGCGGCGTCTGCTACCACTTCCCCGCCGACAAGCTGCTCCTCTCCGGCGACACGCTCTTCGCGGGCTCTGCCGGACGCACCGATTTCCCCGGCGGCAGCATGAACAAGCTGATGGCCTCGCTGAAGACGCTGGCCGCGCTTCCCGACGACACGCTTGTCATCCCGGGGCACGGCCCGCACACGACGATCGCCGCCGAAAAGGCGACCAACCCCTTCTTGATCTGACGGCCGCTACCACAAGCCGAGCTTGAGGTAGGGAAGAATCTGCTTTTCGAGCGTCGTGTCGAGGTCGAAGAGCGCGACGCCCGGAAAGTTGTAGGTGCGCGCGAGCTTGATCTGGTCGATGACCTGCTGCGGCCCGAGCCGCGACTCGTTTGCCGTCACGCCAATGCCGACGATCGTCTTGCGCGCGTGCGCCTTGACCTGCGCATGCTGCTGGAGGAACGACTCGAACTTCGCGAAGTCCTCGGTGTAGTCCATCGGCACGACGAAATCCACCAGGTTGGAGTTGAGCCAGCTGTCCCAGTCCTGCCCCACGGACGCGATGCACGCCGGATACTTCCCGAGCACCGCCGCCGTCAGCCACGCCGGGCGCCGCACGTGCTGACGCGCCGCGGCGACGAAGCCGGAGATGACCTGCGCCGCGTTCGGCGGCCGGACGCTCCGCTCGTACCAGCGCACGAAGTCGAGGTGGATGCCGTCCACCTTGTAGTCCGCCTGGATCTCGTCCACCGCGTTGAGGATGTACTTGCGCACGGCCGCGTTCGACGGGTCGAGATACTCGGTCAGCTTCCCGTCGGCCGTCTTCAGCCGCCAGCCCGCCTGCTCGAACTTCTTGAGCCGGTCGGGCGTCGCGCGCGTCGCGTTGAAGCAGAGGATCCACGCGTGGACGCGGATGCCGCGCCCCTTCGCCGCCGCGAGGCACGCCTTGAGCTGGTCGCCCTCCTGCTCGAAGATGCGCGAGCGCGGCAGCACGTCCGACGGGTAGTGCGCAAAGCCCGCGCCCGCGACGTTGACGAAGAGGTCGGTGACGCGCGCCTCCTGCAGCACCTTCATCGTCTTCGCCCAGTTGCCGGGGTAGAGCCCGCAGCCCGTATGGTCCCAGACGGCGTGGATCTCCCCCTTGCGCGGAACCTGCCGGAGCGCGTAGGCGCGCAGCCGCTGGTGCTCCGCCTCCGCCTGCGTGACGAAAGCCCCGAAGTTCCAGAGTTTCGGCGCCACCGCGCCCACGAACGCGGCCACGAGCTGCGCCTTCAGGTTTTCGTCGCCGTCGGCCAGGAGGACGTGCGTCATCCACCAGCCGCCCGCCGTCGCGATCCACGCCGCGTCGCCCGACGACTGGCCCGTGCGGTCGCACCACGTCGCCATCACCTGTCCCTTGCCCGGAAGCGGCACCGCGCGCTGCAGGACGGTCGAGGTCTGGAGAATCGCCGCCGGGACACCGGGCGGGTTGCGCACCGAAAATTTCATGGAACTCCACTGGCCGGGATACCGCGCCGTCGCGTAGCCGAGCGGCTTGACGTCCATCAGCGCGGCGAGGCGGGGCGAAGCGGAATAGAAGACGACGAGCTTGCCGCCGCGCTTGCGGTAAGCCGCGAGCACGTCCAGTTCCGCCGCGCTCGGTTCGTTGAAGCCGACGAGAAACGCGAGCTTCGCCGACTGAAGCGACGCGGCCATCTCCTTCGGCGTCGCGAACGCCGTCGGGATCGACTGCCCGTGCAGCCACCGCTCCAGGTGGCGCGCAAGCGACGTGTAGTAGCCCGGCTCGTGGCTCACGACCACGACCTCCGCCGCGGCCGCGGCCACCGCCGCCCACGCCGCGAACAATCCAAGGACCAGTTTCTTCCATCCGCGCTTCATGCCGCGCCATCCTTGCCCTTTTTCGACCCGTCGTCGCTTGTCAGCTCCTCCAGTTCAAGCGAGGCCGTCTCCCATTCCGACGTGTAGCGGTCGATCTCGAACTGGAGCGTGCGCACCGTGCGGTTCGCCTCCGCAAAGTCCGTCGTCGGCGTCGGATTGA
>JAFPYE010000134.1 GCA_017412325.1 Kiritimatiellia bacterium
CCGCCGCGCCGGTCGCGCCGGCCGCTCCCGTTGCGCCGGCGGCGCCGGCCAAGCTGGGGCCGATCTCGATCAATCCGAAGAAGCCGCAGCAGGCGCCGAAGCCGAAACCGGCGATTTCGATTTCCGTGGCGCCCGCGAAACCGGCTGCCGCCGCCGCCGAACGGCCGGCCCTGCGCATGGCGCCCGGCTACAAGCCGAAAGTCGCTTCGCCCGTCCCGCAGGCGGGACCGGTCAAGGTGGGGCTGACGGCGGCGGGATTCAAGCCGCTGCAGCACGCGCCCGCCGGATCGGGCGCGATCCGCATCACCGTCGCCGCGCAGCCGAAGGTGCGTCCGCCCAAGGTGGTGGACTATGACGACGACGACGGCACGAAGAAGGGCCGCAAGGGCAAGGACGCGCAGAAGGCGTTCGAGAAGCGCGTCCCGCACGGCACGCCCGCCGCGGCCACGGTCGGCGGCAACATCAAGGTCAACGAGGAGTCGCGCGAGATCTCGATCCGCGGCGCGGTCGTCGTCAAGGACCTCGCGGCGAAGCTCAACATCAAGCCGAACCGCCTGATCGCCGACCTGATGGGGCTGAAGATCCTGGCGTCCATCAACCAGCGCGTCGAGCCGGACATCGCGACGCAGGTGGCGGCGAAGTACGGCTTCAAGGTGACGATCGAGCATGCGCGCAACAAGGACGCGGCCAAGCCCGTCCTGAAGGCGATCGACGCGGACGACCTCATTCCCGAGGATCCGCCCGAGACGCTGAAGCCGCGCGCGCCGGTCGTGACGTTCCTCGGCCACGTCGACCACGGCAAGACGACGCTCATGGACTGGATCCGCAAGGAGCACGTCGCGGCGGGCGAGGCGGGCGGCATCACCCAGCAGATCTCCGCCTACCAGGTGGACATCGCGGGCCGCCTCATCACGTTCCTCGACACGCCCGGCCACGCCGCGTTCAGCGCGATGCGCGCGCGCGGCGCCCAGATCACCGACATCGCGATCCTCATCATCGCGGCGGACGACGGCATCATGCCGCAGACGGAGGAGTGCATCAAGGTCGCGCGCCAGACGGGCGTGCAGATCATGGTCGCGATCACCAAGGCCGACAAGCCGACCGCGAACGTCGACCGCGTCAAGCAGCAGCTCCAGAAGCGCGGGCTGACGCCGGAAGACTGGGGCGGCGACATCATCTGCTGCCCCGTCTCGGGCATCACCGGCGAGGGCGTGGACGCGCTCTTGGAGAACATCCTGGTCCAGGCGGAAGTCCTGGAACTGACCGCGAACCCCAACCGCCGCGCGAACGGCTACGTCATCGAGGCGGAGCTGCAGCAGGGCCTCGGGCCGTGCGCGACGCTGCTCGTGGAGGGCGGCACGCTGAAGGTGGGCGACGCGATCCTCATCGGCGAGCACTTCGGCAAGGTGCGCGCGCTCATCGACGACCACGGCCGCCGCATCAAGGAGGCGCCGCCCGCGATGCCGGTCAAGGTGACGGGCCTGTCGGGCGTGCCCGAGGCGGGCGCGGAGTTCCGCGTCATGCTGGACGAGAAGCGCGCGCGCACGCTCGCGGAGGAGACGGCGCGCGAACGCAAGGAGCAGGAGCTGTCGTCGAACAAGGCGGCGACGCTCGACGCGCTCATGTCGCGGATGGCGGCGGAGGGCAAGAAGGAGCTGAACGTCATCGTCAAGTCCGAGAACCGCGGCACGCTGGAGGCGGTCGTCGCGGCGCTCGAGGAGATCAAGTCCGAGAAGGTCGGGCTCAACGTGATCGGCACGGGGACGGGCAACGTCTCGCTCACCGACGTCAAGTCGGCGGCGGCGGGCAAGGCCGTCATCGTCGGCTTCGACATCGCGAACGATTCGGGCGTCCAGGGCCAGGCGCGCCACGACGGCGTGCGGATCAACTCGTTCCGCATCATCTACGAGCTCATCGACTTCGTCAAGCAGTCGATGCTCGACCTGCTGCCGCCGGAATACAAGGAGGTCGTCCTCGGCCACGCCGAGATCAAGGCCATCTACGACATCGGCAAGCTCGGCAAGATCGCGGGCTCGCAGATGAACGACGGCAAGCTCGTCGCGAAGGAGAAGTTCCGCATCCTGCGCAACCGGCAGCAGGTGTGGGACGGCAAGGTGCAGACGCTGCGCCACTTCAAGGACGAGGTCAAGGAGGTCACGGGCCAGCAGGAATGCGGCGTGTGCTTCGCGAACTACGAGGACTTCAAGGTCGGCGACATCATCGAGTGCTACTCGCTCGAAGAGCTGCCGAAGAGTCTGTAGGGACGTTGGCGCGCGGCGGCGGGCATTTCACCCTTGACGCCGCGTGCCGAATTTTGATAAACTATCTCTCACTTCGTGATTGTCAGGTACTCAAGCGGTCAACGAGGGCAGACTGTAAATCTGCTGGCTAACGCCTTCAGTGGTTCGAATCCACTCCTGACAACCCGTTTTTTTTAGTGTCGAAGTGCTTTGCGGACGGTTGCTGAGGAATGGCCAAGAAAGACAACAGCAGTGTGAAGAAGGGCGCGGAACCGCCGAGCCTGTTTGACAATCTCGATTTGTTTGCACCTCCGCCCGCGCCGGAACCGGCCGCTACGCCGCGCACGGCGAAGGGCGAGCCGCCACCGCCGCCGAAGCCGAAGGCCGGGCTGACGGGCGCGGGCCCGATGCGCGACCTCTACGACTTCAACTTCCGC
>JAFPYE010000135.1 GCA_017412325.1 Kiritimatiellia bacterium
CCCGACCAGTTCCTTGGGCAAGGGTGCGGGACCGCCCGAGGTCCCGTCCGTTCCTACCGTTCCGGCCTCCCTTTTCATGTCCTCCACCTGGCCCTGCACGACGCCGACGCCCGCCGCCGCCAGTTCCGCAACCACCGCGCCCGCGTTCCGCGGCACTTTTGCCGCGCTCGCGAACGCCAGCGCCTGGAGCGCGTCGCCGGCGAGGATCGCGTTCGCCTCGCCGAACTTCGTCCAGACGGTCGGCTGGCCGCGCCGCTCGGTGTCGTTGTCCATCGCGGGCAAGTCGTCGTGGACAAGCGTGTAGTTGTGCAGGAGCTCGATCGCCGCCGCCGCATACCGTGCGTCCGCCGACTGCCCGCCGACCGCCGCCGCCGCGCCGAGGCAGACGAGCGGGCGGATGCGCTTGCCGCCCGTACCCACCGCATAGCGCAGCGCCGCGCTCAAGTCCGCCGGGCGCACCTCCGCGCGCGGCAGCACTTCGTCGAGCGTCTGCTCGACCAGTTTCAGCCATTCGTCCTTCATCGTCAGAAGATTTCGCACGGGGGCAGCTCGCCGACGATGGGCCGCGCGTAGTCGAGGAACGCGGGCGTCACGTCGTGGCCGTTGCGGGCGATGTATTCCTTCGGCACCGAGCGCGTGAACTTCGCCGCGTTCTGGATCGGCACCGGCGCAAACGCCACCTTGTATTTCCGGCCGTTTTCGCGGACGATGGCGATGGTGCCCTTCGTCAGCTCCCCCTTGAGCGCCGCCTTGACCGCCGCCGCGCCCGCCGCGCGCCCTTCCGCCTGGTCGACCTTCGAGGCGATGCCGGGGAACGACCGCTGGAGGTAGCCGAACGTGTCGGCGCGCACGCGCTTGACGGCCGCCTTCTCCTTCAGCACCTTCGCGAGCGCATCGCCCAGCGCGCCCGTGCCGGACATCTGGACGTTGCCGTGCGAGTCCTTCTCGCCGCTGCCGAGCTTCGCGCCGATCGGCACGCCGTCCTTGCCGCGAATCCCCTCCGACACCGCGACGACGCAGCGGCCGAGCTTCTTCATGACGGCCTTCACGTCCTTGACGAACTTCTCCTCCGAGAACGGGACTTCGGGCAGGTAGATGAGGTGCGGGCCGTCGTCTTCGCGCACGCGCGCCAGCGCCGCCGCCGCCGTCAGGAAGCCCGCGTCGCGGCCCATGATCACGTCGATCTTCACGCCCAGGAGCGCGCGGTTGTCGAGGTCGTCGCCCTTGATCGCGCTCGCGACGAACCGCGCCGCCGAACCGAAGCCGGGCGTGTGGTCGCAGCTCCGCAGGTCGTTGTCGATCGTCTTCGGGATGTGGTAGACGACGAGCGGATAGCCCGCCTTCTCCGCCTCTTCCGCCACGATGCGCGCGGCGTCGGCGGAATCGTTGCCGCCGATGTAGAAGAAGTAGCCGACGTCGAGCTTGCGGAACGCCTCGAAGATGGCCTTGCAGTCGTCCGCAGTCG
The DNA here is from genome assembly GCA_017412325.1 of Kiritimatiellia bacterium. Taxonomy (GTDB): domain Bacteria; phylum Verrucomicrobiota; class Kiritimatiellia; order RFP12; family UBA1067; genus UBA1067. Next base: position 1,466 of record JAFPYE010000135.1, read on the forward strand.
GTTTCTTGCGGCAGCTGCCGAGCGCCGAGGACGGCGTTTCGGCAATCGCCTCCAGCTTCTTGACGGACGGCTTGCGCAAGTCGATGTAGTCGTTCCCGAGGATGCCGAGGATGCCGTGCCGCGCGCCGAGGATCTTGCCGATCTTCGCGGACTTGCGCGCTTCGAGGACTGCGCCCACGAGCGACTCGTTGATCACCATCGACGGACCGCCCGACTGGGCGATGACCATGTTCATCTTCTTCACTGTTGTGGCTCCTTCGGATTGCTTTCTTGAACGTCTATTGCGTTGCCGCATATTATACTACAATTTTTTCCGCCCCGTCCATCACCCGAACGGGGAGAATTCCCTAGAACAGCGCTCCCGTGAGCAGCCCGAGCAGGACGCCCACGACGTAGACCGTCGCGAGGATCGCCAGGTTCTCCTTCAGGTTGCGGTTGGTGCGGAAGAGGACGATGAGACCGAGCCCCGAGCCCGTGAACGAGCTCGCCATCAGCGCGCCGGCGCTCATCGCGCCCTTGCAGTAGAGCTCCGCGCCCGCCACCGACACCGCGCAGTTCGGGATGAGCCCCAGCGCGCCCGCGATTAGCTCGCCCGTCACCGGCGCGTTCAGCCGCAGCGCGTTCAGCGACTCTTCGCCGAAGAAATGCAGGCAGAGCTCGATCGCGCCCGAGACGAGGACGATGAAGCCGAAGATCTCCGCCGTGTGGATGAGCGCGGGCACGACGATGCCGGCATGCTCGCGGCAGCTGCAATGGCTGTGTTCGCACAGCTCGTGCACGGACACGGCGCGGCGAAAGTGCCGCGCGCACGTCAGCACCGCGTTCGCCGAAAAGCCGACGAGGACGCCCGCCGCGACTTTCAGGAGGACGATCTTCACCATCAGCGCGACCGGCACCTGCTTCGAGATCAGGACCGGGATCAGCTCGTCGGAAGTCGAAAGGAAGACGGCGAGGAGCGTCCCCACGGTCACGACGCCGCCCGCGTAGAACGAGGCCGACGCCGCCGAGACGCCGCACTGCGGGATCGCCCCCGCGAGGCCGCCCGCCAGCGGGCCGACCGCCCGCGCCCGTTCGAGAAAGCGCTCCAGCGCGCCGCCCGCATGCGACTCCACCGTCTCCAGCACCAGGTAGGTGCCGAAGAGGAACGGCAGCAGCAGCAACGTCTCCTTGATGAATTCAAGCATGAACGTAGTATATCAAAAAAGACGCGGCAGAAACGCCGCGCCTTTGCTGTTCCGTCGTGCGGACCGCTTACGAAGCCGCAATCGCCTCGCAGGGGCACTGCGCCGCGCACGCGCCGCAATCGACGCACTTCTCGGGATCGATCGTGTAGGGCGTACCCTCCGCAATCGCACCGACCGGGCAGGCCGACGCGCAGCCGCCGCACGCAACACACTTCGCACCGTCAATCTTCATCGCCATGGTTTTTCTCCTGTTGGGGTTGAATAGATGGGCAAGATTATAACACACTGCCCGCCAG
>JAFPYE010000136.1 GCA_017412325.1 Kiritimatiellia bacterium
CCCGCGACCGCCATGCCCCATTCGATGCCGAAGACGGTCCACGCGAGCACGGGATGGTCGGGGCGGAGCGTCACGAGGCAGAACGGCGTGTAGCTGCCCGCGATCAGGAAGTAGATCGCCATGTGGTCCATCACGTGCAGGACGCGCTTCGCCGGGAGGTAGGTGACGGTGTGGTAGGCGGACGAGATCGCGTAGAGGAAGATCATCGAGAAGCCGAAGATCGCGCCGCTCGTCACCTTCCACGCCACGTCCGCGCCGCTCGTCGCGCCCTGCCAGACGAGCAGCGCCAGCATCGCCGCGCCAAGGTGGGAGCCGACCACGTGGGTGACCGCGTTGGCGATTTCCTCGCCCGTCGTATAGCCGTGTCTTTTTGTCATACCTGGTTGTCCCTGTTGGTAAGGATCGATTTTCCGTGCGCGTGGCAGATGGCGAGCGCGAGCGCGTCCGCCGCGTCGTTCTGCGGCAGTTCGGGGAGCGCGAGCAGCGTCTTGACCATCCGCTGGATCTGCTCCTTCTCCGCGAGGCCGTTGCCGCAGACCGCCATCTTCACCCGGCGCGGCTCGTATTCGTAGATGGGCTTTCCCGCGTTCGCCGCCGCCACGATCACCGCGCCGCGCGCTTCGCCCAAGACCCTCATCGTGTTCGCGTTCTTGCCGTAGATGACCTTCTCGACGCTCACCACGTCGGGCGCGAATTCGTCGATGAGCGCGGCGATCTTCGAATGAATGGCGACGAGGCAGTCCGAGACGCGCGCCTCGCGGCGGTTGGGAATGTGGCCCCACGCGCGCGCCGTGAAGCGGCTGCCCGCCACCTCCAAGACGCCATAGCCCGTCGAGCGCAGCGACGTATCGACACCGAGAACGATCATTTTCCGACAAGCCCCCAGACGAGAACGGCGAGAATCAAGAGCGGCAGGACGAACGCCATGTAGGGGCGGAGCGCCGCAGGGAGCGCCAGCCCGCGTCCGGCGCTCGCCTCGTCGCGGAACTTGCGCCAGCCCCAGCCGAAGTCCCACGAGACGAAGAGGCAGATGACGAGCGCGCCCAGGGGCAGCCACAGCTGGCTCACCGCGAAGTCCTCCCAGTCGAGCACCTTGTCCCAGAGGACGCACGGCAGCGAGCAGACCGCCACCGCCACGCCGACGAGCGGCGCCACCGCCGTGCGGCGGCCGCGCGCCTCGTCCATCAGCCCGCCGATGATGCACTCGAAGACCGCGATGATCGTCGTGAGCGCGGCGATCGCGAGGAAGAGGAAGAAGCAGAACCCCCAGACGCGGCCGCCCGGCATGCGCGCGAACACCTCGGGCAGCGCGATGAAGATGAGGCCGGGGCCGCTCGACGGCTCCACGCCGTAGGAGAGGCACGCGGGGAAGATGACGAGCCCCGCGAGGAACGCGACGACGGTGTCGATCGCGACGATCCAGAGCGCCTCCGAGACGAGCGAGCGGTCGCGCGCCGTGTAGCTGCCGAAGATCGTCATGCAGCCGACGCCGATGGAGAGCGTGAAGAACGCCTGGCCCATCGCCTCCATCACCGCGCGGCCCGCGTTCGCGGCGAACCGGCCCCAGTCGGGAAAGAGATAGAAGCGCAGCCCCTCCGCGGCGGCGGGCAGCGTCAGCGCCTTGGCGGCGAGGACCCCGAGCAGCGCGAGGAGCGAGAGCATCAGGAACTTGGTGACGCGCTCGACGCCCTTGACGACGCCCGCGCAGCAGATGGCCGCCGCGAGCGCGACCGTGCCGGCCATATAGGCGGCCGAAGTCGGCTTGTCTGCGACGAGATCGGGAAACGCCGTCGTGCGGCCGACCAGGTAGTCGCCCGTGTACTTGACGAGCCAGCCCGCGACGTCGGTGTAGTAGATCATCAGGACGAAGTTGCCCGCGAAGATGGCGAAGCCGAGCGCGCGCCAGAGGGAACGCGGCGGCTTTGCCGCGCCGCCGAGTTCGCCCATCGCGCCCGCGATCCCCTTCTTCGCGCCGCGCCCGACGGCAAGTTCGGCGACGAGGAGCGGCAGGCCGAAGAGGACGAGGAAGGCGAGGTAGACGACGACAAACGCCGCGCCG
>JAFPYE010000137.1 GCA_017412325.1 Kiritimatiellia bacterium
AAGGTCGCGGGGCCGTCCTCTACATGCGCCAGGAAGGGCGCGGGATCGGGCTCGCGAACAAGCTGCACGCCTACAAGAAGCAGGAGGAGGGGCTGGACACGGTCGAGGCGAACGTCGCTCTCGGCTTTGCGCCCGACCTGCGCGACTACGGCGAGGGCGCGCAGATGCTTGTCGATCTCGGCATCCGCCAGCTGCGGCTGATGACGAACAACCCGTGCAAGATCGCGGGACTGGAGGGCTACGGGCTTGAAATCGTCGAGCGCGTGCCGATCGTCATCCCCGCGAACGCGCACGACCGGCGCTATCTCGCCACCAAGCGCGAGAAGATGGGCCACATCCTCTAGGGCGCGGTCGCGCGCGGCAAAAATCGCAAATTCGCCGTTGACGCGGGCGGCGGCGTTTTGATATACTACCCATCCAATCACAGGCCAGGTTAGCACAGTTGGTAGTGCGGCTCATTCGTAATGAGCAGGTCGGGGGTTCGAGTCCCTTACCTGGCTCCAAAATGGCGGGAGTAGATCAATTGGTTAGATCAACAGATTGTGATTCTGTGGGTTGCGGGTTCGAGTCCCGTCTCCTGCCCCAGAAAGGAACACGATTGTGGCGGTAATACAGGCGTTGATCGATTTGCAGGAAGTTGATGGTCGGATTCGCGAGTTGGAGCTCGAGTTGAAGGATCTCCCCCGCCGCAAAGCGCTTGAAACGGCGCGGCTGTCCGGCGTGAGCGCCGATTTGCAGGCCGCGAAGGCGGGGCAGGAGTATGCGCAGGGGCGCGTGAAGGGCTTTGAGGCCGACGCGCAGGCGCTGAAGGACAAGATCCAGCAGCTGAAGACGACCCAGGCCGGCTTGAAGAACAACCGCGAGTACCAGCAGTATGCGGTGCAGATCGACCTCGTCAGCCACGATCTCGAAACGACCGAGAACAACCAGATCGCGGCGATGGACGACCTTCCGTCCGCCCAGCAGCGCGTCGACGACGCGCAGGCGAAGTTTGATGCGGAGAAGGGCGGCGTGGACGCCTTCTGCGCCGAGATCGACGAGCGCATCGCGGCGGTGAAGGACGAGCTTGCGGCGTGCCAGGCCGAACGCGCTGAGCGCGCGAAGGCGGTGGACAATCCGCAGTTCATGCTCTACTACGAGCGCCTCAGGACGAAGCGCTGGCCGGTCGTGGTCGCGCTGACCCACGAGGGCGTGTGCGACGGGTGCCATCTCGTGCAGCCGCCGAGCGTCGCGCAGATGGCCGACGCGAACGCGAAGAACGGCGAAGAGGGCAAGCCCCAGCGCATCGTGGCGTGCACGATGTGCGGCCGCATCCTCTACCGCTGAAACCTGATCCTTGACAATTTCTCCTGAAGCGACGCGCGTGTGACCGGTCGCTGCCGAAAGGCAGAGGAAAGTCCGGACTCCACAGGGCGGAGGATCCGTCTGTCAAGGACGGAAGGCGCGGGGCGATCCCGCGCGATGGAAAGTGCCACAGAGAACAGACAGCCCGCAAGGGTGATGGTGAAAGGGCGGTGTAAGAGACCACCGGCGCGGCTGAAACGACGCGCGCAGGGCAAACCCTCCTCGGAGCAAGATCAAATAGGGAATCGACGGGCGGCCCGTCCGGCGGCGTCCTGCAACGGATGCCTGAGATTCCGGGTTGATTGCTCAGATGAATGATCGGAGTTCCCGCAAGGGGATGAACAGAATCCGGCTTATTCGCCGCGCGCCGCTTCAGGGGAAAATCTCAGACATGAAACTAGAGCGCCTTTTGGAATGGATCGACCGGTTGCTGGCGACCGGTTCGTTTGACGACGTGTCCAACAACGGCCTGCAGGTCGCGCGCACGGGCGACGAGGTCAAGAAGGTCGCGTTTGCGGTGGACGCGAGCTTGGCGAGCGTGCGGGCGGCGGCCGCGGCGGGCGCGCAGCTCCTCGTCGTCCACCACGGCATCAGCTGGGGCGGCGGCATCAAGCGGCTGACGGGCGGCGCCTACGCGGTCGTCAAGGCGGCGCTGGACGCGAACCTCGCCATTGCGGGCTACCACCTGCCGCTCGACGCGAACCGGACATGCGGCAACAACTGGGAGCTCGCGCGCTACCTGAAGCTGACGCGGGTCAAGCCCGCCTTTTCTTACCACGGCAACGTCATTGGCGTGACGGGCTTCAACGCGCACGGCAAGAAGATCGGCGTCTGCTCGGGCGGCGCGGGCGAGTTTGCGGAGGAGGCGCGGCGGCTCGGGTGCGACCTCTACGTGACGGGCGAGGCGAACTGGAGCGAAAAGGTCGCGGCGGCGAATGTGGGGCAGCCGATGGTGTGCGCGGGGCATTACGCGACCGAGACGTTTGGCGTCCGGGCGCTGATGCGCGAGCTGACGCGGGCGCTCAAAGTTTCGGCCGTCTTCGTTGACGGCGACGGGCGGATATGATATACTACGCGCCGTTTACGATTTGGAGAGATGGCTGAGTGGCTGAAGGCAGCGGTTTGCTAAATCGTCGTACGGGGTAAACCCGTACCGGGGGTTCGAATCCCCCTCTCTCCGCCAACTTCCCGC
>JAFPYE010000018.1 GCA_017412325.1 Kiritimatiellia bacterium
ATGCAGCGGCGCTGCCAGGGCGTGATCGACGCGTGCAGCTATCTTGGCAAGGCGAACCCGGTCCTTTCCATCCACGACATCGGCGCGGGCGGGCTCTCGAACGGCTGCCCCGAACTCGTCGAGGCGACGGGCGGCACGTTCCGGCTCCGCGATGTCCACAACGAAGAGCGCTCGATGAGCCCGATGGAAATCTGGTGCTGCGAGGCGCAGGAACGCTACGTGCTGGCACTCAAGCCCGAGGCGCGCGGCTTCTTCGAGGCGCTGTGCGCGCGCGAGCGCTGCCCGGTGGCGTTCATCGGCGTCGCGACGGGCGACGGGCGGCTCGTGCTGGAGGACGCGCACTTCGGCGACAAGCCCATCGACATGGACATCAAGGTGCTCCTCGGCAAGCCGCCGCGCATGGTGCGGAACGTCAAGAGCGTCAAGCGCAAGCACCCGCCGACCTGCTTTGAAGGCGTCGCGCCCATCGACGCACTGACGCGCGTGCTGCGGCTCCCGGCCGTCGCGGACAAGACCTTCCTCGTCACCATCACCGACCGCACGGTCACGGGCCGCGTCGCGCGCGACCAGATGGTCGGCAAGTACCAGCTCCCGGCGGCCGACTGCGCCGTGACGACGATGGGCTACAAGACGTACGAGGGGCAGGCGATGGCGACGGGCGAGCGCACCCCCGTCGCGCTCCTGGACGGCCCCGCGTCGGGACGGATGGCGATTGCCGAGGCGATCACGAACCTCGCGGCGGCGGACGTGGGCGACATTTCGCAGATCCGCCTGTCCGCCAACTGGATGGCGCCGTGCGGCGACCCGGGCGAAGACGCGGTTCTCTACGACACCGTCGAGGAAGTCGGGCTCAACTTCTGCCCGAAGCTCGGCGTGTCGATTCCCGTCGGCAAGGACTCGTGCTCGATGCACACGGTGTGGCAGGACGCGAAGGGCGAGACGAAGAAGCAGGTCGCGCCGCTCTCGCTCGTCGTCTCGAGCTTTGCGCCGGTCGGCGACGTGCGCCTGACGCTCACGCCCGACTTGAAGCCGGACGCGGCGGGCGAAAGCTCGTTCCTCGTCTTCGTCGACTTGGGCAACGGCGAGATGCCGCTCGGCGCGACGGCGCTGGCGCAAGTCTATGAGCAGCTCGGCAACACGCATGCGGACGCGGACGCGGCGACGCTCAAGCGCTTCTTCAACGCGATGCAGCAGATCGTCAAGGGCGGCCTCGCGATGGCCTACCACGACCGTTCCGACGGCGGCCTTGCGGTGACGCTCGCGGAAATGGCGTTCACGGGCGGGCGCGGCCTCATCGCGAAACTGCCGGACGGCGATGCGCTCCAGGCGCTCTTCAACGAACAGCCCGGCGCGGTGCTGCAGGTGTCGGAAAAGAACGTCGCGGCGGTGCTCGCGATCTTCAAGAAGGCGCGGGTCAACGCCGTGCTCGCGGGCGCGGTCACGCGGCGGTCGCGCGACTTCGAGGTCTACGTCGGCGAGCGGCTCGCGCTCAAGACCAATTTGACGTACCTCCGTCGCGTGTGGAGCGAGACGACCTACCGCCTGCAGGCGCTCCGCGACAATCCGGCGAGCGCGCGCGAGGAATACGACAACGGCCTCGACGAGAACGATCCCGGCCTGACGTTCAACCTGACGTTCGACCCGGATGAGGAATTGGGGAAGAAGGGGCGTGGGACGTTGGACGCGAGACGAGAGGGCCATTCCCGTCTCACGTCTCCGGTCTCATGTCAAAATCCTCGTATGGCCATTCTGCGCGAGCAGGGCGTCAACGGCCATATCGAGATGGCGGCGGCGTTTGCGCTCGCGGGCTTCGACTGCACGGACGTGCACATGAGCGACTTGATCGCGGGCCGGGTGGACCTCAAGGACTTCCAGGGGCTCGTCGCGTGCGGCGGCTTCAGCTACGGCGACGTGCTGGGCGCGGGCTCGGGCTGGGCGCGGTCGATCCTCTTCAACGCGCGGCTGCGCGAGATGTTCCAGACGTTCTTCGCGCGGCCCGACACGTTCTCGCTCGGCGTCTGCAACGGCTGCCAGATGCTCTCGCAGCTGAAGGACATCATTCCCGGCGCGGAAGGGTGGCCGAAGTTCGTCAAGAACATCTCGGAGCAGTTCGAGGCGCGCTACGCGACCGTCGAGATCGAGCCGTCGCCGTCCATCTTCTTCAAGGGGATGGAGGGCTCGCGCCTGCCGATTGCGGTGGCGCATGGCGAAGGGCGCGTGTGGACGGACGGCTGGACGCCGTCGATCTGCGCGGCGCACTACGTGGACAACTACGGGCGGGCGACGACGCGCTATCCCTACAACCCGAACGGCTCGCTCGGCGGCCAGACCGCGTTCACGACGGCGGACGGGCGCGCGACGATCCTGATGCCGCACCCCGAGCGCGGCTTCCGCGCGTGCCAGCTCAGCTACAACCCCGGCGTCTTCAAGGAGGCGGGGCCGTGGATGCGCATGTTCCGCAACGCCTACGCGTGGGCGATGGGCGCGCGGGGCTGAAAGATCAGCAAGTGAGATTAGCCGTTGGACGGCGCGGCTGAACGGCCGCGCCGCCAGGCGAACGCGGTGAGGGCCGCGGCCGCCGCGACGCCGAGCGTCGCGGCCGCCCACAGCGGCAGACCGCCGGGGACGAGTCCCCACGGCTGGCCGCCCGTGCCCGGCGTCCAGAGGATGAAGGTCGCGACCACGCTCGTCATGAAGAAGCCCGGGATGAGCGTGACAAAGGCCCCCGCCGTGCGTCCCTGGCGCAGCAGCCAGACCGTACCGGCCATCAGCGTGGTGGCCGACAGCATCTGGTTGCCCCAGGCGAAGTAGTTCCAGAGGTTGTTGAACGACTTGGCGCTTTCGTTGGACCACCACAGGAGGAGCGCGACGATGACGATCAGCGGCAGGCACGTCAGGACGCGCTTCGGGATCGCGACCTGATCGACGGCGAACATCTCGCCGAGACTCAGGCGCGACGAGCGCAGCGCCGTGTCGCCGCTCGTGATCGCCAGGATGACGATCGCGAACACCGTCACGCCGCCCATCCACGGACCGAGGAAATGCCGGGTGATGTTGCCGAGGACGACCGGCCCCGGCTGCGTCAGGTTGTCGGGCGCGATGTTGTAGATCGCGAGCGCCGCCGCCGCCCAGATCATCGCGATGACGCCCTCGGCGACCATCATCCCGAAGAACGTCGCCTTGGCCTGGCGCTCGCTCGTCATCGTGCGGGCGACGATGGGGCTCTGCGTCGCGTGGAAACCGGAGATGATGCCGCAGGCGATCGTGACGAAGAGGCACGGGAAGAGCGGGTTCTGCGCTTGGAAGCCGGCGAAGCCCGCGCAGTCGTTCAGGATCTCCGGCGTCTTGAATCCGGCGACGAGCAGCGCGACGGAAATGGCGAGGGAGCCGACGATCAGGAGCGCGCCGAAGATCGGATAGACGCGCCCGATGATCTTGTCGACCGGGAACAGCGTCGCGGCGATGTAGTAGACGAAGATGGCCGCCACCGCCGGCCAGAAGAACGACGTGCCCGGGAACACCGTCTTGTCGATGAGATTCGCCGGGACGTTGATGAAGACGGCGACGACGAGCAGGAGCAACACGACCATGATCCACGAGAAGACGGCCGCATAGCGTGCGCCGAGCATCTCGCGGACGATCTTCGGCAGGTTCGCGCCGTTCTTTCGGAGGGACATCATGCCGGCGGCGAAGTCGTGCACGGCCCCCATGAAGACGCAGCCGACGGGGATGATCAGGAGCGCCACCTTGCCGAACTTGATGCCGAGGATGACGCCGATGACCGGGCCGACGCCGGCGATGTTCAGGAGCTGGATGAGCATGTTCTTCCACGCGGGCAGGGGCAGGATGTCAACGCCGTCGGGATTGGCGACCGCCGGCGTCGGGCGGTCGTCGGGGCCGAGAACGCGCTCGACGACCTTGCCGTAGAGGAAGTAGCCGAGAACCAGGAACAGGATGCCGCCGATGAAGAAACTCATATCAAACCTCGTTTTCCTTATATTTGACTAACTAATAGTATATCATATTTCCGTCCGCCTGACCCGTCGCGCGTTTGCAACCGGATGTTCGGCGGACCGGCCGGGATTTTTTCCGGCCTCAGGTTTCGGTTGCATCGAAAACGCAAATAGTGTAGAATATGCGGCATCCGAAAAGGATCATGTTCAACACCCACAGGGAGAATTAAATGAAGATCAAGAAGTTGCAGGGACTCATCGCCGCCGCCCACACCGGCTTCAACGCCGACGGCAGCGTGAACTATGCAGTCATCGAAAAGCAGGCCCAGATGCTGATCAAGCAGAAGGTGACCGGCGTCTACGTCTCGGGCACGACGGGCGAGGGCATCTGCTGCTCGCTCGACGAACGCAAGGCCGTCTTCGACGCCTGGGTCAAGGCCGCGAAGGGCAAGCTCTTCCTCATTGCGCACATCGGCGCGCTGGCGCTGCCGGACGTGCAGGAGCTGGGCGCGTACGCCGTCAAGTGCGGCATGGACGCGACCTCGATCGTCCCGCCGAACTTCTTCAAGCCGGGCTCGGTCGACATGCTGATCGCCTACCTCAAGGAGGCGCTGAAGACCTCGGAGAAGCTGCCGTTCTACTACTACCACACCTCGATGAGCGGCGTGACCTTCGACATGCAGACGTTCCTCGAGAAGGCGGACGGCCAGATCAAGAACCTCGCCGGCATCAAGTTCAACTACCCCGACCTCTACATGTTCCAGCGCTGCCTCCGGGCGTGCGGCGGCAAGTACGACATCACGTGGGGCATCGACGAGTGGTTTGCGGGCGCGGTCGCGCTCGGCGCGCAGTCGGCCATCGGCTCGACCTACAACTACTCGGCGGGCATCTACTACAAGATCTGGGACGCGGTGAAGAAGGGCGACCTCAAGACCGTCGAGAAGAACATGAAGCGCGTCTGCGACATCGTGGACATCCTCGTGCAGTACGGCGGCGTGGCCGGCGGCAAGGTGATGTGCAAGATGTGGGGCGTCGACCTCGGCGACGTGCGCCTCCCCAACAAGACGATCTCGGCCGAAGGCAAGGCCGACATCATGAAGCGCATCAAGAAGATCGGCGTCAAGTAGGCCGATCGCGGGAAAACTTGCGGTCGAGTTCGCGCGTCGACGTGAAGATCATCGTCGGCTTGTTCCGCGGATCGACGTAAGGCATACGGCACGCGCTCAGCTCCTCGACGAGCTGGCGCGCGCCTTTTTCCGTCAAGGCGGTCGCCGCGCCCGCGTAGGACCGGGCGATGGACTTGGCGACCAGCTCCTCGCGCCAGCGCGCGCCGCTTTTCGCCGCGCCGCCCTCGGCGAGGTCGCGGGCGATGGTTGCAAGGATGGCGGACGGCGGGAGGTCGCCGAGCAGCTGCGGCACGGCGTCGATCTTGAACGTGTCCTGCCCGAACTCTTCGATGGCGAAGCCGATGTCGGCGAGCACGGCCTTCGCGGCCTTGAGGCGTGCGAAGTCGGCGGGCGCGAGGCGGCAGGTCTCGGGAATGAGGAGCGGCTGCGCGGCGGTCGCGTCGGACGGGATGCGGCCGAGGAGCCGCTCGTAGGCGATGCGCTCGCGCGCGGCGCGCGGGTGGATTGTGACGATCCCCGCGTCGGTTTCGATGAGGAGGTAGCCCGATTCCGTCTGCGCCAGATACTTGAACCATTGCCACGGCTTCGCGGCGGTCGAGTTGGGCGCGACGGCAAATTCGACCTGGACCGGCGCAGGGGTGGGCGCTGGAGCAGGCTTTTGGGCGGCGGCTTCCCGGGGCGCTAGGGGGGCTAGGGTTTCTAGGGTATCTAGGGTTTCTAGGGTATCTAGGGGTTCTAGTTTTTCTAGTTTCCCTAGTCTCCCTAGATCCCCTAGTTTCCCTAGCTCTTCTAGTCTCCCTAGCCCCCCTAGCCCCTCTGGCGCCTTCGGGGCCAGCGCGGCCGTAATCGCGTTTGCAATCGCGTTCTTGACAGTGGTGTTGTCCCTGAATCGCACTTCGCGCTTCGTCGGATGCACGTTGACGTCGACCATCGTCGGCGGCAGCGTGATGAAGAGGATCGCCGCCGGGCGCACGTCGCCTTGCCGCCGCGGATACGCCTCCTTGAGCGCATAGGCGATGGAGGGCGCGGTGGCCGGCCGCCCGTTGATGAAGATGTACTGCTCGCGGCGCGTCGGCGTATTGAGGTTGGGCCGCTCGAGGAAGCCCGCGACCCTGACCTCGCCCGCGCCGCCGTCCACGTCCAGCAGATCGTCCGCGAAATCCTTTCCGAACAGGTCGCGCACGCGGTCTTCCGTCCGGGCGGCGGGCGCGAGACGGTAGAGTTCGCGCCCGTCCAGCGTCAGCGAAAACCCGATGGCCGGATGCGCGAGCGCGTGGACGGTGAAAATCTGCTTGATGTGGTTTTCCTCCGTGACGGCGGCGCGCAGGAACTTGCGGCGCGCGGGCACGTTGCAGAAGAGGTCGCGCACCTCGACGAGCGTGCCGGGCGGGCATCCCGCCGCCGTGATGTCGGCGAGCTGCCCGGCGTTGACGGTCAGGCGCGTCCCCTCGTCGGCGTCATGCCGGCGCGTGACGAGCGTGAAGCGCGAGACGGAGGCGATGGAGGGAATCGCCTCGCCGCGGAAGCCGAGCGTGTCGATCCGCTCGATGTCGTCCACGTCGAGGATCTTCGAGGTCGCCTGCCGCTCGAGCGAAAGGACGGCGTCCTCGCGCGTCATCCCGCAGCCGTCGTCCTGCACGGCGACGAGCTTGCGCCCGCCCTGCGCGACGGAAATGCGGATGGCCTTCGACCCCGCGTCGATGGCGTTCTCGACGAGTTCCTTGACGACGCTCGCCGGACGTTCGACGACCTCGCCTGCCGCAATCTTGTTGGCGACGTGAAGGGGGAGAACCCGGACGTGTCCGTCGCGCGCGGCCATCAGAAGTCCAGGTTGAGGTTGCGGCGGATGAACGTCGGGATGTCGAGGTCCTCGCCGTTCCAGACCGTCGGCTCGGCGTTGTTGAAGCGGCCGCGTCCCTGCGGGCCCGCCTGGAGCGGATTGCGCGCCTTCGCCTTTTTCCGGCCGCTGCCGCCGGGCGCGGGCGCCGCTGCGCCGCCGTCCGCCGCGTCGTCGCCGCCGGACTCGAAGAGCAGGACGACGACGGAGAGCCGCCCCGTGAAGGTCGCCTCGTCGTTGACGGTCGCGAGGTCGAAGGTCGTGTG
>JAFPYE010000138.1 GCA_017412325.1 Kiritimatiellia bacterium
CATAGACGCCGACATCCGCACGGCCCTTTCCTATGAGTCGCTCAACGACCAGATCATGTCAATCCGCCGCGCGCTCTACCATGACCTGGGCGTCCCCTTCCCCGGCATCAACCTGTCGCTCAACCCCGCGCTGAAGGACGGCCGCTACCGGCTCCTCGTCAACGAGGTGCCCGTTTCCGAGGGCGCGCTTAGGAAGGGCTTCGTCTTCGCGCTGGAAACCCCGGAGAACCTGTCCGCGACGGGCCTTGCGTTCGAGAGCGGCAAGCCGTTCCTGTCCGGCTACGAGACGTGCTGGGTGAAGGAGGCGGACAAGCCGAAGCTCGACGAATCGGGCGTGCGCTCGCTCGACCTGGGCGGCGTCCTCTCCTACCACCTCTCCGGCGTCCTCAGGCGCTACGCGCACGAATTCCTGTCGCTCCAGGAGACGCGGCTGTTGTTCGACCACATGGAGAAGGAGGCGCCCGAGCTCGTCAAGGAGGTCCAGCGCGTCCTGCCGCTCCAGAAGATCACCGACGTCCTCCAGCGGCTTGTCCAGGAAGGCATCTGCATCCGCGACCTCAAGCGCATCACCCAGACGCTCATCGAGTGGGGCCAGAAGGAGAAGGACGCGGTGCTCCTGGTCGAATACGTGCGTTCGGCGCTGAGCCGCTACATCTCCTACAAGTTCTCCGGCGGGCAGAACATCGTCGCGGCCTACCTGCTGGACCCGACCCTGGAGGAGAAGATCCGCAAGTCCGTCCGCCAGACGTCGTCGGGCTCGTATCTCGCGATGGATCCGGCGACCGTGCGCGCCATTCTCGCCGTCGTCAAGCGCACGATCGGCGACCTCGCCAAGATTCCGCAGAAGCCCGTCATCATCGTTTCCGTCGACATCCGCCGCTACTTCCGCAAGATGATCGAGAAGGACTGGTACGAGCTGCCGGTGCTTTCCTTCCAGGAACTGAGCGCGGAAATCAACATCCAACCGCTGGGGAGGCTTAAACTGTGAGTTTTGTTCTGAGAATAGTCAGCGGGCCGAACAAAGGTGCGGAGATCGCCCTCCCGGAGGGCGTCGCCGTCACGCTCGGCAAGAGCGACGCCTGCGATGTCGTGCTGGCGGATGCGACGCTGCCGGACGAATCGCTGATGCTCGCGGCTGCGCCGGACGGCGTGACGCTGGACGGCGCGGCGCTCGAACCCTTCGCGGTGGTGGAGCGCGGCGCGACCGCGTTCGCCGTGGGACCGGCGGACAAGGCGTGGGGCGAATTGAAGTGGCCGGAACGGGCAACGGGGAACGAGGAATCCGCCTCCGCCGAGGCTGCGGCGGACAAGCGGGGAACGGGGAACGAAGACGCTGCCTCGTCTAACGTCTCGCATCTCGCGTCAGAAGCGAAACCAGCTCCATCCGCGCCTCCGCGTGAGAAGAAGAAGCGTCCCGGCTGCCTCGGCTGCCTGCTGTGGACGGTGCTGCTGCTGGTCGTGCTGGGCGCGCTCGGCTGGTTCTTCCGGCACGAGGCGCAGCCGTATGTCGAGAAGGCCCGTCCGTATGTCGAACGGGCGAAGCCCTACGCGGAGCGGATGAAGGCCTGCGCCGGACGGATGATTTCAAAATTTTCAAGCCGTTCGGAGAAAGTTTGCGAAGCGGCCGATCCGGGCCTGCCGGACGATTCGATTTCGCCGCTGCAGGAGATCGTCCAGCGCTACAATCTCTCCCAGACCGACCGTGCCGGACGTACCGTCCTTACCGGCGACTTTGCGACGCGCGCCGAGCGGCTGGTTGCGACCGCCGAGGCGTATGCCGCGTGTCCGGGCATCGAACTCGACTTCTGCGACGACGAGTCGTTGACGACCGCCGCCACGGATACGCTGGCGCTCGTCGGCGAACAGGAGCTGCGCGTCGTGGCGGCGACGAACCGCGTCCTCGTCCTCTCGGGACGGGTCGCCGACTTCCGCCGCACGCTGGACGCCTTGGCCGCCGACCTGCCGAAACTGCGCGACGTGGACCTGTCGGGCGTGGCGACGCGCGGCGGCGCGACGGTCGCAGACGCGGCATCCGAGGCGTTGGCCGCAGACCGGACGGGCGATCCCGCCGCGTCTCGCGTCTCGCGTCTCGCGTCCCCCGCGGCCCCCGCCCAGCCATCCCTTCCTGTCTGCGGGATCCTGACGACGCCCTATCCGTGCCTGGTGCTGAAGAGCGGGGCGCGGGTGCTGGAGGGCGCGCCGCTCGGCACGTGGACGGTCGCGCGGATCGAGGCGGATTCGGTGACGTTGACGAATGCGGAAAGGAGCGTGACATGGAAGCCGTGACCGAGCCGCTCCGACTCCTGGAAATCGAGAAGGAACTGTCGGGGCCGGACAGGGATGCCGCGCTGGCGCGCTACGACAAAGTGCTCGCGGACTTGTCCGCGCGGATCGACGCGGCGCTGCGCCGGGGGCTCGCGCC
>JAFPYE010000139.1 GCA_017412325.1 Kiritimatiellia bacterium
ATCCTCTACTTCATCATCTACGCGATCTTGAAGCGGGCGCGCGGTTCGCGCTTCGGCCAGGCGCTCGCCGGCGTCGGGATGCTCGCGGCGGCGATGTTCGCCTTCGCCTACCTCTTCCACTTCGACGTCCTCACGCGCATCGTCCAGTTCCTGCTCCTCTATCTCGCGGTCTCGACGGTCGTCATCTTCCAGCCGGAAATCCGCCGCGCGCTGATGACGTTCGGCGCGCTCGGCTTCGTGCCGAAGACGAACCGCCACGCCAACGGCGCGGCGACGCCGGAGATCGTCGTCGACACGCTGCTCGACCTCTCCAAGGACCGGATGGGCGCGCTCATCGCGTTCGAGCGCGGCATTTCGCTTCGCAGCTACGAGGATACGGGCGTGGCGACGGATGCGCTCTTCACGCGCGAACTCGTGCGGTCGATCTTCACGCCGCCCCTTCCGCTGCACGACGGCGGCATGGTCCTGCGCGACGGCTTCCTCGCGTCGGCGCACTGCATCTTCCCCGTCTCGAACAACCCCGACCTGATCGCGAGCGGCATGCGCCATCGCGCGGCCGTGGGGCTTTCGGAAGAGACGGACGCGCTCGTGGCGGTCGTTTCGGAGGAGCGCGGCACGATCTCGATTGCGCACAACGGCCACCTCTACAGCTACGAGCCGGACAGCGCGCGCGACCCGCTGCTGCGCTGGCTCACCAAGGCGATGCCGCAAGGCCCCGAGCGCCGCGGGTTCATCCCGTCGGTGCTCGTGCCGATCCAGCAGTTCTTCCTGCGTCAGCGCCGTACCGGAAAATAAGCGGTACGGCCCGCCGTTACATCTTCCACTCTTCCAGCCGAGTCTTCTGGTCGACCGGCTGGGCGTAGACGTTCGATTCGTCCGGCTCGGGCTTCTTCGGCTCGAGCGCATGCTCGAACTTCGGCAGCTCGCGCGCGGGCGCGTCCATGCGCACGACCGCCGGATTGCCCTTCGCGTCCGCCGCGTTCGCGTTCGCCGGCGCGACGCCCGTCTGGCCCGTCATCGCCGCCGCCGCCGAGATCTCGTCCTCGGTCACGGCCTCGCGCGCGTCGACCGCCGCCTTCGCGTCCGCATCGACTTCGCCGAGCTTGGTGTGGCGCGGCGGGATGGGCTTCAGGAGCGGATCGTCGTCGCCGATCACCGTGCACTTCAAGGGCTCCTTGATGTAGTCCTCGATCTCGGGAATCGCAAACGACTCGTCCTGGTCGGCAAAGCTGATCGCGATGCCCGTCGAGCCCGCGCGGCCCGTGCGCCCGATGCGGTGCACGTAGTCCTCGGCCTCGTAGGGGAAGTCGAAGTTGATGACGTATTCCAGGCCCTTGATGTCGATGCCGCGGCCCGCGACGTCGGTCGCGACCACGATCTTCACTTCGCCGTCGCGGAGCGAGTCCAGCACCTGCAGGCGCTTCGACTGCGCGATGTCGCCCGAGAGCATCTCGACCGAGACGCCGCGCACCTTCAGCGACTCGTAGACGTCGCTCGTCGTGTTCTTACGGTTGCAGAAGACGATCGCGCGCGCCTCCGGGTGGAGCGCGATGTGGTTGAAGAGCACCTTGAACTTGTCCTCGCTGCGGATGACGTAGACGACCTGGCGGACGGTGTCGGTCGCGTTTGTCTCGCTTTCGACCTCCGCCTTGTAGGGCTCCTCCATCCAGTTGAGCGCGAGCTTCATCACCGAGTCGTTCAGCGTCGCCGAATAGAGCATCGTCGTGCGCTTGTCCTTCGGGGGCAGGCGCTGCATGATGCGGCTGACGTCCGGAATGAAGCCCATGTCCAGCATGCGGTCCGCCTCGTCGATGACGAGGGTGTCGACGTGGCTCAAGTCCACGACGCGGCCCTTGGTGAAGTCGAGGAGGCGGCCCGGCGTCGCCACCATCAGGTCAACCGGCTCGCGCAGCACTTCCTCGCGCTGGCGGTCATAGTCCATGCCGCCGTAGATGGCGAGCGACCTGAGCCCCGTGTAGCGGCCGATCGCGTCGGCGTCCTTGCAGATCTGGATGACGAGCTCGCGCGTCGGCGCGATGACGAGCGCGCGCGGCGCGCCGCCGACCTTGGCGCGGTTCTCGGGCGTGCGCAGGTAGCGTGTCAGGATCGCCACGAGGAACGCGGCGGTCTTGCCGCTGCCCGTCTGCGCCTTGCCCGCGATGTTCTTGCCCGCGAGCGCCTGCTCGAGCGAAAGCGCCTGGATCTCGGTGCAATACTTGAAGCCCAGGTCGGCGATGCCGTGCATCACCTCGCTCGGCAAGTCAAAATCGTGGAAGCGCTTCTTGCCCTCCATCGGCTCGACGACGAACGAAGCGGGATCCCACTGCGAATGGAGCCAGCGACGGCGCGAGCGCTCGGCGTGCGAAATCTCGCCGCCCGGACGCATCTGGTCGGCCGCCGTGTTGGAGCCGGGCACGCGGCCCTTGCGGCCGCCGCGCCGGTTGTTCTTCCGGCCAGTGTCGTTGCCGCCGCGTTCGTTGCGCGGCTTCTGCTGCTGCGGGCCGTTGTTGCCCTTCGGCTGCTGATTCTGCGGCTGGTCCTTGCCCTTCGGCTGCTGCTGTCCGTTGCCGCCTTTCGGCTGTTGGCCGTTCTTCTGCTTCTTCGGCTGCTGGTTCTGCGGCTGGCCGTTTTGCTGCTGTCCGCCGCCGTTGCGCCCCTTGCCGCCACGCCGGCCGCGACGGCGCTTGCCGCCGCCTTCGTTGCCACTCTGCTGCTGCGGCGCCGCCTTCTTGCCGGAGAGCGCCGCCACCACTTTCTTGAGAAATCCAAATGCCATGATCTAAAATCCTTGTTTCCAATGCCAAAGTGCCTTGCGCCCGTAACCGACGGACACAAGGCACTTTTGCGAACTCCAAGCGATTAACGCTTCGAGAACTGGAAGCGCTTGCGGGCGCCGGGCTGACCGGGCTTCTTGCGCTCCTTCATGCGGCTGTCGCGGGTCATGCACCCGGCCTTCTTGAGCGCCGCACGGGTCGTCTCGTCGGCCGCGACGATCGCGCGGGCGAGGCCGTGGCGGATCGCGCCCGCCTGACCGGAGATGCCGCCGCCCTTCGCGTAGACGACGACGTCGACCTTGCTCATGTCATAGCCCGAGATCGCGACGGGCTGCTTGAGGTAGTCGCGGAGCGCCTCGCTCGGGAGGTACTCTTCCAGCGCCACCTTGTTGACCAGCCACTTGCCGGTGCCGGGAACGAGATTGACGCGCGCGGTCGCGGTCTTGCGACGGCCGGTGCCGGCGGAAATTGCCTTGTTCGTAGCCATTGTCCTGAATCTCCTTTTCCTTAGAGCTTGATTTCGACCGGCTTCTGCGCGGCGTGGGTGTGTTCGGCGCCCGCGAAGACTTTCAGGCGCGTCATCATCTTGCGCGCGATGTTGTTCTTCGGGAGCATGCCCCAGACGGCTTCCTTGATCATGCGGTCGGGATGCTGCGCGCGCATCGTGGCGGCGCTGAACCGCTTGAGGCCGTCCCGGTAGCCCGAGTAGCGCTGGTATTCCTTCTGCTCTTCCTTCTTGCCCGTGAGCTTGACGAGCGCGGCGTTCGTGACGATCACAAACGCGCCCGCGTCGACGGACGGATCGAAGGTCGGGAGATCCTTCGCACGGAGTTTGTTGGCGACGACGACGGCGAGGCGGCCGAGCGGCTGGTCCTTCGCGTCGATGAGGAACCACGCGCGATTGTCGCCGGGGTTCGGAGCACGGTAGCTCTTCTGCATCTTCTGTTTCTTCTTTCTATCTTGCGGATTTGTGCCGTTTTTCAGGTTTTGTCCGCGACTTCAGCCCGGGCACCCTTGCCCGAACCGCGAGACCGACTGTGACCCCGATCTCAAATTGAGTGGGAAGTATATCATATTGACGGCGCGGATGCAAGTGCCCCGCGCGCGCGTCACGACCGCTTTTCGCCCGCGGCAGTGGCGGCGACTTTCTTGACCTCGGCCGCCGTCGCTGCGTTCACGCCCGCCGCCGCCGCGATGTCCGCGACCGCCGCGCGCGCGATGCCGTAGATGGAGCGGAACGTCTTGAGGAGCTTCACCTTTTTCGCCGCGCCGATGCCCGGCACCGTGTCGAGCGCCGATTCGCGGATCGTCCGCTCGCGCAGCTTGCGGTGGTAGGTGATCGCAAAGCGGTGCGCCTCGTCGCGCAGCCGCGTGATGACCATCAGCGCCTGCGAGTCGCGCGGCAGCCACACGTCGGGCCGTCCGTCGTCGAGGACGACGAGCTCCTGCTGCTTGGCGAGCCCCACGGTCGGGATGTCGCCGACGCCGAGCTCCGCGAAGAGCGCCCGCGCGGCCCTGAGCTGCGGGATGCCGCCGTCGCAGATGTACAAGTCGGCGCGCGGCGACGTCTTCAGGAGCGTCGACCCAGGCCCGTAGCGGCGCCGCACGACTTCCGCCATCGCGCGCGGATCGTCCGCGCCGACGAACGACTTGATCTTGAAGTGGCGGTACCAGCGGCCGTCCGGCAGGCCGTCGCGCGCAACGACGAGCGA
>JAFPYE010000140.1 GCA_017412325.1 Kiritimatiellia bacterium
CCTCAACACCACCCAATGTTTTCAGGCACAATCACTCGCTGAAGCCCGCTTAACAGGCCCTCTCTTCCCATTCCGCTTTTGCTAACTACAGCTGTCCGCTTTTGCTTTCACCGCGACAGGAGCGCGGCCACGTCCTCGGCGGTCAGCTTCTCCATCACGGCGGCGTCGGTCGTGTCCACCGTCGCGGCGATGACCGCCTCCTTCTTGCGCTGGAGGGCGAGCACCTTCTCCTCGACGGAACCGGCGGCGATCATCTTCATCACGTAGACCGTCTTCTTCTGGCCGATGCGGTGCGCGCGGTCGGTCGCCTGGTTCTCGACCGCCGGGTTCCACCACGGGTCGTAGTGGATCACCATGTCCGCGCCCGTCAGGTTGAGCCCTGTGCCGCCCGCCATGAGCGAGATGAGGAAGACGGGGATCGACGGGTCGCGGTTGAAGCGGTTGCACTCCCCGAGCCGGTCCTTGGTGGCGCCGTCGAGGTAGCAGAACTTGACGCCCGCCGACTGCAGCTCGCCCGCGATGAGCTGGAGCATCTTGACGAACTGCGAGAAGACGAGGATCTTGTGGCCGCCCGCGATGGCCGCCTCCAGCTGCTCCAGGAAGGCGTCGAGCTTGGCGACGGACGCGAGCTGCCGCAGCTTCATCAGCATCGCGAGGATCGCGAACTTCGACGCCGCGAACCCGCGCGCCTTGATCGCGTCGCCCGCCGCGCGCCGCGTCTTCGCCAGCACCTCGTTGTATTCGCGCTGCGCGTCGTCGCCCATCGGGCAGTAGGAGACCTTGACGATCTTGTCGGGGAGGTCCTTGGCCACCGTCTGCTTGAGGCGCCGCAGGATGAACGGGTGGAGCTTGCGCTTCAAGCTCGCCTGCGCCTCCTCGCCGCGCGCGCCGCCCGCGCCGATGGGATCCTCGAAATGGAACTTGAACGCTTCGTATTCGCCGAGGTAGCCCGGCATCAGGAAGTCGAAGATCGACCACACGTCCGCGACCGAGTTCTCGACCGGCGTGCCCGTGAGGACGAGCCGCCGCGCCGCGTTCAGGAGCTTGACCGACTGCGCGTTCTTCGTGCGCCGGTTCTTGATGTGCTGCGCCTCGTCCAGCACGACCGCCGCGAATTCCCGCCCCGCGTAGGCATCCTCGAAGTCGCGCTGCAGGAGCGCATAGGACGTGACGACGAGGTCGGCCGACGGAATGGCGGGGAAGGCGCGCGCGCGGTCGGGGCCCGAGACGACGAGCACCTTCTGCCATGGCGTGAACTTCTTCGCCTCCGCCTCCCAGTTGCGCACGAGCGACGTCGGGCAGACGATGAGCGCGGGGCCCTTGTCGCGCGGCAGGCTGAGCCAGGTCAGCGTCTGGAGCGTCTTGCCGAGGCCCATCTCGTCGGCCAGGAGCCCCGCGAGCCCCGCGTTCTCCAGAAAGCGCATCCAGTAGACGCCCTGCTTCTGGTAGGGGCGGAGCACCGTATCGAGCGCGCCCAGCGCGACCGGCTCGAACTTCGCGTTCGCATCGCGGTTGCGCTGCGCCGCCGTCTCGCGCCAGTGCCGCGCCGCGCTGTCGTCGAGGTTGATGACGTCGCCCAGCGTCTCCAGCGAACTCTTGACGTAGGCGGAGTGGATGCCCTTGACGCGGAACCAGCCCGCCGGCGCGCCGCCCTGCGTGGTCGCGCAGTCGCGGAAGACGCCGTGCATCGTCTCGATGGCGCGGTTGTCGAAGAGGTAGACCTTTCCGTCGCGCAGCAGGCACCCGTCGTGGCGGTTGAGCGCGGCCTGGATTTCGACGGGCGAGACTTCCTCGCCGTCCACCGTCTCGAAGACGTACTGCACGTCGAACGCCCCGTCGGGCGCGTCCTTCACGCGCACGAGCGGCACGACCGCCGAGAGCCCGTCCACGACCTTTTCAAGCCGCTCCGAAAAGTCGATCATCCAGCCGCGCCGCCGCAGGTCGGGCACGCCCGCGCCGAGGAAGTTCAGCACCTTCTGCGGATCGGCGAGGTAGAGCTTGAAGTCGCCCTCCTTGTAGCCGGGCTGGAAGCCCCACTCCGTTTCGAGGTGATGGACGGCTTCCTTTTCCGCCGCGAGCGAACGGACGCGCCGCACGAGGTCGTCGTTGGGGTCGGGGAAGTAGACGGTGCGCGGGGGGACGATGGAACACGCCGGAAAGTCGATCTCCCCGTACCAGGCGTCCAGCGCAATGGAAAGCGCCGCACGCGAGCCCGAGACGAGCGCGTAGAACTTCGGCTTCATCGGCACTTCGATCCAGTCGGGTTCGGGCGCGTGGGCCGGCGCGGGCGGGGCTTGCTCGGAGAGGGGCCGCTCACCACGCGGGCCGTCCTCCGCCTCCCGCGCATCCTCCTCCAGCACCGACAGCGCGAGCCCAAGCGCGACGACGTGCTCGCACACCTGGCCCCACTTCTGGTTCTTGATGCACGGGCAGTGTGATTCGATGCGCCCGCGTTCACGGAGCTTCAGCGAGACGGGCAT
The DNA here is from genome assembly GCA_017412325.1 of Kiritimatiellia bacterium. Taxonomy (GTDB): domain Bacteria; phylum Verrucomicrobiota; class Kiritimatiellia; order RFP12; family UBA1067; genus UBA1067. The sequence continues at coordinate 2,481 of JAFPYE010000140.1, forward strand.
CTCCCAGCCGTTGCGCTGGTCAATCTTGCCGCGGATCTCCACCGCCGCGTCGTCGTATTCGACCTTGACGACGTCACCGGCGTTGACGAGGGCGAGCGCCTGGTTGAACACCTCCGCCCCGCCCCACTGGATGACTTCCTCCCGCGTGATTCCCGACGAGACCATTCAACTACTCCACGGCGCGCGCGCCCTCGGCAGAGACCGTCTCGCCGGGGAATTCAACCGCCCGCGTCAAGTCGGGCTGGAGCATGACGCGCGCGCCCGGCTTGAGCGGCGAAAAGCCCGGCACGCGCACAATCGCGCGAAACGCCGCCGCGCCGTCCACGACCGCATGCACGAGCGTTTCCGAGCCGAGCGGCTCCAGAAAATCAACCGTCGCCCGCAGCCCCGCGCCGGGGGTTTCGTCCTGCGCAATCCTGACATGCTCGGGCCGCACGCCGACCACGCCCGGACCCAGCATCCCCGCCGGAAAGAGGTTCATCGGCGGCGTGCCGATAAAGCCCGCGACAAACGGATTGGCCGGATGCTCGTAAATCTCCAACGGCGGCGCAACCTGCTGGATCCGGCCCTTGTCCATCACGACGATCCGCTCGCCCATCGTCATCGCCTCGGTCTGGTCGTGCGTGACGTAGATCATCGTCGCGCCCAGCCGGTGGTGGAGCCGGATGATCTCCGCGCGCATTTCGACGCGCATCTTCGCGTCGAGATTGGAGAGCGGCTCGTCGAAGAGGAACACCGCCGGTTCGCGCACGATCGCCCGCCCGAGCGCGACGCGCTGGCGCTGCCCGCCCGAGAGCGCCTTGGGGAGCCGCTTCAGGTACGGCGTCAGCCCCAGCGCCTCCGCGGCGCTTTCGACGCGCCGCGCGATCTCCGCCTTCGGGAACTTGCGCAGCTTGAGCGCGAATTCCATGTTCTCGCGCACGGTCATGTGCGGATAGAGGGCGTAGTTCTGGAAGACCATCGCGATGTCGCGGTCCTTCGGCGGCAGGTTCGTGACGTCCTTTTCGCCGATCCGGATCGTGCCGGACGTCGGCGTCTCCAGCCCCGCGACCATGCGCAGCGTCGTGGACTTGCCGCAGCCGGACGGGCCGACGAGCACCAGGAACTCGCCGTCGCGGATCGCGAGGTTGAAGCCCGCCACCGCGGCACTTTCGCCGCGCTGGTAGACCTTCGACACTTCCGTGAACGTGACTGCCGCCATGTGCTGCAGCGGCGCGGCAAAACTGCCGCGCCGCCGTCCCTGATTCGCGGGTTCGACCCCGCGGAATCCTTTAGTCGTTCAGCGCCGCAACGCCGGGGAGGACCTTGCCTTCGAGGAACTCGAGGCTCGCGCCGCCGCCCGTCGAGACGTGGCTCATCTCCGCCGCCTTGCCGGACTTCTTGACCGCGCTCACGGAGTCGCCGCCGCCGATGATCGACGTGCCGCCGTTCGCCTTGACGGTCGCAACCGCCTCGCAGACGCCGTAGGTGCCCTTGGAGAGCGGCGCAAACTCGAAGCAGCCCATCGGGCCGTTCCAGACGACCGTCTTCGCGCCCTTGACGGCCTCGGCGAAGACCTCGACCGACTTCGGGCCGATGTCGAGGCCCATCCAGCCGTCGGGAATGTCGCCCTCGCAGAGCTTCATCTCGATATCGGACGCGTCCTTCGTCTCGGGGAACTTGTTCGCGATCACGTTGTCGACGGGGAGAAGGATCTTGATGCCCTTCGCGTCGGCCGCGGCAAGCATCTCCTTGCAGTAGGCGACCTGCTCGTCCTCGCAGAGCGACGTGCCGATCTTGATGCCCTGGGCCTTCTTGAAGGTGTAGGCCATGCCGCCGCCGATGATGAGC
>JAFPYE010000141.1 GCA_017412325.1 Kiritimatiellia bacterium
CGAGCGCGGCGCACATCCCCCCCAGGATGCGTGCGCCCATGGCGTTGTGCAAAATCTTGTCGAGCGCCGTCTCGAGACGCCACGGATAGAACATGCCGTACATGCCGACGAGCGCGCCGAGGTAGGCGGTCAGGACGAAGAGGTGGACCGCCGCGAAGCCCGATTCCGGCACCAAAAGCCGCGTCGTCTTGAAGAGTTCGGCGGGAATCAGCATGAGGATGCCCGTGAGCGCGCGCATCGGCAGGCACTTCGGCATCCACTGGACGGTCAGATAGATGAGGACGACCGCCAGCACCCAGACGAAGAGGCCGCCCGTCTTCTCCTTGAAGAGCACCGCGTCGAAGACGTCGATGCCGATCGTGCTGCACTCGTAGGCGGTCCAGAGCCACGCGGCGGCGGTCAGCGCCCACGCGGCGACCGACGACTGCTCAAACCGGGCGACGGCGCGGCGGGCCCGTTCGGGCGAAACGAGAGAGACCCCGCCGAAGGCGAGGAGCGGCAGACCGATTAACAAGCCCCAGATCGTTATCATTTTCTCTTTAAGGTTGGAGGTAGGTGCCGGAGTCGAACCGGCCTAGAAGGATTTGCAGTCCTCTGCCTAACCGCTTGGCTAACCCACCTTGCGTCGTTCGTCGGCGCATATTATATCATATTTGCCGTCGAACCATCAACACGACTTTACCGCTTTGGTCGGACCGACGAGATTTGAACTCGTGACCTTTTGCACCCCAAGCAAACGCGCTACCAGGCTGCGCTACGGTCCGCCGTGCCGTCGTGGGCCAGGTCTCCACGAAATTGGGTAGCGGGGGCTGGATTTGAACCAACGACCTTCAGGTTATGAGCCTGACGAGCTACCAGGCTGCTCCACCCCGCAATCTGGGTCTCCGACTGGCGGGGCTGACGGGAGTCGAACCCATAACCCTCAGATTCGTAGTCTGATGCTCTATCCAGTTGAGCTACAGCCCCAATCGAAAACGGGAATAGTATATCATATTCCGCCGTCCTCGCGCAAGGGGGTAAATTTCCGTTTTGCTTTCACCGCGACAGGGGGTAAATTTCCGTTTATCAACCGCCCGTCCGGACGCGCGGCGGACTAGTCGAGGATGCCCTTCGACAGCGGCTCGGCCTCGTCCCACCACGAACCCTTCGACGCGGCGATGCGCGCGATCGGCTTCGTCGTCAGCTGCTTGCCCTTGGTCGACGCGGCGCGGATCGGCACCACGTCCTGCGCCTCGGGCTTGCCCGTTTCGAGGTTGGTGCGCTGCACCTGCTCCTTCGGCAGGAAATACTGCTGGTGGATGCGCTGGTTCTTCGCGGGCTTGAACTTGACGTAGATCGTGTCGGGGCAGCCCGCCTGGAAGAAGAGGATGCGCGACTTCGGCTTCTCCGGCGCGAGCCGGTAGTCCTTGTTGCGGATGAGCCCGCCGAACCGGAAGCGCTTGATGTAGCTGAACTTGTAGCCGCCGTCCTCGTAGACGACCGTGAAGTCGCGCGTCTCGCGGTCCTTCTCCTGGTCGTAGCGCAGCACCGCCATCAGGTCCTTGTCGACGAAAATCCGCTCCTCCGGCTGCACCTTGCGGAACTTGCCGTCGCGCCAGACGAGGATCAGCTCGTCGAGCGACGAGCACTTGAACAGCTCCTCGCCGGTGCGGAGCCCCGAGCCGACGTAGTTGTTCTCCTTGTCCCAGCGGACCGTCAGCTCGCTCGCCGTGATCGCGCGCACGTCCACCTGCTTGAACGCGCCCGACTCCACCTTCGTGCAGCGCGGATACTTCTTCGCGTAGTCCTTGACGAGCCCCTTCAGGTACTTGACGACGAACGCGCGCAGATGCACCAGGTTGTCGCGCACCTGCGCCTCTTCCTTCAGGATGCCGTCGATCTCCTCGCGGTTCTTGTTGATGTCGAACTGCGAGATGCGGCGGATCTGGAGCTTCAGGAGCCGCTCGATGTCCTCGTCGGAGAGGCCGCGCCGCAGCTCCTTCAGGAACGGCTGGAAGCCCGTCACGATGGCGCGCTTGACGCCCTCCATCGTCTTTTCGGCCTCGATGCGCTTGTAGATGCGCTCCTCGATGAAGATGCGGTCGAGCGTGCGCGCATGGAAGAGGTCGTCGAGTTCGCCGAGGCGGATTTCCTGCTCCTTCTTCGTCAGCTCCATCAGGCGGTCGACGTTGCACTTCAGGATTTCCGAGACCGACATCAACTTCGGCCGCCCCGCCTCCAGCACGATGGGGCGCGACGAGATCGACTTCTCGCACGACGTGAACGCGTAGAGCGCGGTGATTGTCTTTTCCGGGCTCGCGCCCGCCTGGAGCTCCAGCTCGATGCGCACCGTCTCGCTCGTCAGGTCGTGGATCTTGCGGACGGCCACCTTCTTCTTCTTGATCGCGTCCTCGATGGACGCGGAGAGACTGTCCGTCGTCTCGCCCCACGGCAGCTCCGTGATGACGAGCTTCGACTTGTCGTCCTTCTCGATCTTCGCGCGGATCCGGACCTTGCCGAGCCCGTCCTGGTAGTCGCTCACGTCCATGA
>JAFPYE010000142.1 GCA_017412325.1 Kiritimatiellia bacterium
CGCACGCCATCGCGCTGGGCGAGGGCCGCCAGAGCGGCGAGACGCTGCGGATGCAGAACCTCGTCCGCCGCCTGTTCGCGGACGTCAAGTGGCTGGAAAAGGTGTTCGCGTGGCTTTCGCCGGCGGACCAGGCGCTCTTCTTCGAGCGCTTCCAGGCGTCGATCGCGTGGGACCCGTCGACGCACCACACGATCGTCGTGCGCATGACCCGCATCGTGCCCGAGCTGGAGTCGCACGTCGTGGCGGTCGAGAAGAAGAAGGAGTACGCGCGCCTGACGAGCTACCTCAGCTTCGCGCAGAAGAAGGCGGAATACCTGAAGCTCATCAACGAGGACATGCCCGAGAACGTTCGCAAGATCGAGTTCGCCAAGGGCTTCGGCGACCTCAGCGAAAACGCGGAATACCAGTACGCGAAGGACGAGCAGCGCCAGCTGATGCAGAAGCAGTCGCTGATGCAGCAGGACCTGGAGACGGTCAAGCCGAGCGACTTCGCGGACGCGACCACCGACGAGGTGATGCCGGGCGTGGCGGTCGTCGTCGCCACGGCGGACGGCGAGAAGACCTATTCCGTCCTCGGCGAGTGGGACAACGACCCCGAGCGGGGCGTGCTGTCGTCGAAGGCGCGGCTGGCGGTCAACATGCTCGGCAAGAAGGTCGGCGACCAGTTCGAGCTGCCGGGCGCGGACGGCCAGGTCGCGTTCGGCACGGTCAAGGCGATCCAGCCGCTGTCGGACGAGATACGCGAGTGGATGAAGCTCCCCGCCGGGATGCAGGTCTGAGGCGCGGGAAGGCGGCACGGCGATGAAGATCCTCACCGGCATCCAGCCCTCGGGCAAGCTCCACTGGGGCAACTACTTCGGCGCGATGAAGTCGATGTTCGACCTTCAGGCGAAGGGCGAGCAGCTGTTCATGTTCATCGCGAACTTCCACGCGATGACGACGGTGCGCGACGGCGAGACGCTGCGCGCGGCGACGCGCGACGTGGCGCTCGACTACCTCGCGTGCGGGCTCGACCCCGCGCGGTCGATCATGTACCGCCAGAGCGACGTCCCCGAGGTGCAGGAGCTCGCGTGGTATCTCTCGTGCCTGACGCCGATGGGCCTGCTGGAGCGGTGCCACAGCTACAAGGACAAGATGGCGCACGGCTTCGACGCGACGCACGGGCTCTTCGCGTATCCCGTCCTGATGGCGGCGGACATCCTCATCATGAACGCCCAGCTCGTGCCGGTCGGCAAGGACCAGAAGCAGCACCTGGAGGTGACGCGCGACCTCGCGCAGAAGTTCAACAACGCCTACGGCGAGATCTTCACGCTGCCGGACGCCTACATCCCCGAGACGGTGGCGACGATCCCCGGCACCGACGGGCAGACGATGTCGAAGAGCTACCACCACACGATCGAGCTCTTCGAGGACGCGAAGGCCAACAAGAAGAAGGTGATGGCCATCGTCACCGACTCGACGCCGATGGAGGCGCCCAAGGAGCCGGAGGGGAATTCCATCTACGAGCTCTACAAGCTCTTCGCGACGCCGGAAGAGGTCGCGGCGATGGCGGCGGCGTTCCGCGCGGGCGGCTACGGCTACGGCCACGCGAAGAAGGCGCTCTTGGAGGCGTACCACCGGCTCTTCGACCCGTTCCGCGCGCGGCGCGAGGAGCTGGCGAAGGACCCGGCGACGCTGGAGGACATCTTGCAGGACGGCGCGCGCCGCGCCCGTGCCGCCGCCGCGCCCGTGATGGACAAGGTCCGCCGCGCCGTCGGCCTCTGACGCCGGCCGGCGGGCGCAGCCCGATGGACTTTCAACCGATCAACCGAAACTCAAACAAGGAGCAACGCAACATGGACGCACAGGCATGGGAAAAGGTCGACGAACTGATCGACAAGAACCAGACGAAGACCATCAAGGACCTCTTTGCGGAGGATCCGAAGCGCGCGGAGCGGTTCTCCCTCGAAGCGGCGGGCTGGTTCCTCGACTACTCCAAGAACCGCATCGACGCGGCGACGATGAAGGCGCTCGTCAAGCTCGCCGAGAAGGCGAACCTCAAGGCCGAGATCGAAAAGATGTTCACGGGCAAGAAGATCAACGCGACCGAGGGCCGCGCGGTGCTGCACACGGCGCTCCGGAACCTCGACCCGAAGGCGAAGATCAAGGTGGACGGCAAGGACGTGATGCCGGGCGTGCGCAAGGTGCTCGCGCAGATGGGCGACTTCGCCGACACCGTGCGCCGCGGCCAGTGGAAGGGCTGGACGGGCAAGCGCATCAAGTACGTCGTCAACATCGGCATCGGCGGCAGCGACCTCGGCCCCGTCATGGCGAACATCGCGCTGACGCCCTACGCGAAGCGCAGCCTGAAGTTCTTCTTCGTCTCGAACGTCGACTCGACGCACCTCGCCGAGACGCTGCGCGAGGTCAAGGCCGACCAGACGCTCTTCATCGTCGCCTCCAAGACGTTCACGACGCAGGAGACGATGTCGAACGCCGAGGCCGCGAAGGCGTGGCTCGTGAAGGAGCTGAAGGACAAGAAGGCGGTCGCGAAGCACTTTGTCGCCGTCTCGACCGCGGCGAAGGAAGTCGCCGACTTCGGCATCGACACGAAGAACATGTTCGGCTTCTGGGACTGGGTCGGCGGCCGCTACTCGCTCCCCTCGGCGATCGGGCTCTCGCTCATGATCGCCATCGGCCGCACCAACTACAAGAAGCTGCTGCGCGGCTACTACAAGATGGACCGCCACTTCCGCACGGCGCGCTTCGAGCGCAACATGCCCGTCATCCTCGCGCTCCTCGGCATCCTCTACCACAACGGCTACGGCGCGGAAAGCTACTGCGTGCTCCCCTACGACCAGTATCTCTCGCGCTTCCCCGCCTATCTCCAGCAGATGGACATGGAGTCGAACGGCAAGTGCGTGACGAAGGACGGCGAGAAGGTCACCTACACGACCGGCCCGATCGAGTGGGGCGAGCCCGGCACGAACGGCCAGCATTCGTTCTACCAGCTCATCCACCAGGGCACGCACCTCATCCCGTGCGACTTCATCGGCTGCGCGCGGACGCACAACCCGATCGGCGACCTCCACGACAAGCTGATGGCGAACCTCTTCGCGCAGACCGAGGCGCTGGCGTTCGGCAAGACCGCCGAGGAATGCCGCAAGGAAGGCGTCGACGAGAAGCTCGTGCCGTTCAAGACGTTCGAGGGCAACAAGCCGACGAACACGCTCCTCACGGACGAGCTGACGCCCGAGACGCTCGGCGCGCTCGTCGCCTTGTACGAGCACAAGGTCTTCGTGCAGGGCGTGATCTGGAACGTCTACAGCTACGACCAGTGGGGCGTGCAGCTCGGCAAGGTGCTCGCGAAGGGCGTCCTGAGCGACCTCGTCGCCAAGAAGCCGTCCGGCCGCCACGACGCCTCGACCAACCAGCTCATCGCGCGCTATCGCCGGGCGGTGGGCCGCTGAATGCGGACGGTCGACAGATTGACGGAGCTGATCCGGGAGACGAGCTCTTCGCTGCCCGGCGACATTGAACGCGCCCTCTGCGCCGCGCTCCGGCGTGAGGCGCGCGGCAGTTCCGCCGCGGTCGTCCTGAAGACGATCCTGGACAACTGCAAGCTGGCGCGCGCGCACGCGACGCCGCTCTGCCAGGATACGGGCACTTTGACCTTCTTCGTGGACGGGAAGCTGCGCCGCCGCGTCACCCCGGCGGCGATCCGCGCGGCCGTGGCGGCGGCGACCGCACGCGGCTATTTGCGCAAGAACTGCCTTGACGCGGTGACGGGAAAATCCTACGACGACAACTGCGCGGACGGCGCGCCGGTCGTCCATTACGGCGCCTACGCGGGCGTGACGCTCCTGATGAAGGGCGGCGGCAGCGAGAACATGTCGCGGCAGTATGCGCTGCCCGACGCGGCGCTCGGCGCGGGGCGCGATCTCGCGGGCGTGCGCCGGTGCGTGCTCGATGCAATCGTGAAGGCGCAGGGCTACGGCTGCGCGCCCGGCATCCTCGGCGTGTGCATCGGCGGCGACCGCGCGACGGGGTTTGAGGTCGCGAAGGAGCAGCTGCTCC
>JAFPYE010000143.1 GCA_017412325.1 Kiritimatiellia bacterium
CACGTACTTGATCGTTTCCGCGCCGCGCCCGATGACGATCGGCTTCTGCGACGCGCGGTTGACGAGCAGATCGACCTTGACGTCCCAGCGGCCCGAATCCTCCTGGATCTCCTTGACCAGGACGCCCAGTTCGTGGGGCAGCTCCTGGTGGAGCTTCGCCAGATACTTTTCGCGAATCGAATCCGCAATCGTCAACCGCCGCGGATAGTCGGTGACGATGTCTTCGGGGAAGAGCGCCTCGCCCTCCTCCGCCAGCGCAAAAAGCGCATCCAAGACATCTTTCGCTCCGCCCTCGGTCGTGGAAATCGACTTGACCCAGACGGGTTCGACCGGCGCGGCGGAGTCTGCCGCAGGGGCCTCGCCCGCCCCCGCTGCGTTCGCCTCGCGCCACGCGTCCTTGAACATCGTCTCGAAGAACGGCGCCCGGTCCGCCTTGTTCAGCACGAACACGACCTTCTCCGGCCGCTCCTTGGCGACGCGCTGCATCCAGCCGATGTCCTCCAGCTGCGGCTCTTCCGCCGCGTCGAAGACGACGCAGAGGATGTCGACGCCCGCCGCGCTCCGCCGCGCCATGCGGTTCAGAAGCCGCCCCAGCGTGCCGACCGCCTTGTGGAGGCCGGGCGTATCCAGCAGCACGAGCTGGCCGCGCGGATCGGCGACGATGCCGCGCACGGTGTTGCGCGTCGTCTGCTCGACGGGCGAGACGATGGAGACTTTCTCGCCGACGAGCTGGTTGACGAGCGTGGATTTACCCGCGTTCGTCCGCCCGACGATCCCGACTACGGCGACCTTTCCCATCACGGCACGGGGAAGCCCGCGACCAGTTCCTTCGCCTCGCGCTTCACGCGCGCCTGCACCGCCGTGTCGGCGATGTTGTCGAGGACGTCGGCGATCCACGTGCCGATCTTGATCATCTCGGGCTCCTTCATGCCGCGCGTCGTGACGGACGCGGTGCCGACGCGGATGCCGCTCGTCTTGAACGGCGACTCGGTGTCGAACGGGATCGTGTTCTTGTTGACGACGATGCCCGCCGCGTCGAGCGCGGCCGCCGCCTCCTTGCCCGTGATGCCCTTCGTCGCCTTGACGTTGACGAGGAAGAGGTGGTTGTCGGTGCCGCCCGAAACGATCTTGTAGCCGCGGTCCTGCACGGTCTTGCAGAGGACCTGGCAGTTCTTGACGACCTGCTGCGCGTAGCCCTTCTTGGATTCGCTCATCCACTCCTTGAAGACGACGGCCTTGGCCGCGATGATGTTCTCCAACGGGCCGCCCTGCATGCCCGGGAACACCGCGCTGTCGAGCGCCTTCGCCCACTTCTCCTTGCAGAGCACCATGCCGCCGCGCGGGCCGCCGAGCGTCTTGTGCGTCGTCGTCGTCACGAAGTCCGCGTAGGGCACCGGGCTTTCGTGCGCGCCGCCCGCGACGAGCCCCGCGATGTGCGCCATGTCCACCATCATGATGCAGCCGGCCTTGTCGCAGATTTCGCGCACGCGCTTGAAGTCGATGGCGCGCGGATACGCGCTCGCGCCCGTCAGGAGGATCTTCGGCTTCACCTCCAGCGCCAGGCGCTCGATCTCGTCGTAGTCGAGCCGCTCGGTTTCGCGGTTCACCGTGTAGGGGACGATGTTGTAGATCTTGCCCGAGAAGTTGACGGGCGAGCCGTGCGAGAGGTGGCCGCCCTGGTCGAGCGACATCGACAGGATCGTGTCGCCGGGCTTGATCGTCGCGAAGTAGACCGCCATGTTCGCCGCGCTGCCGCAGTGCGGCTGGACGTTCGCGTGCTCCGCGCCGAAGAGCGCGCACGCGCGCTGGCGGGCGAGTTCCTCCACCGCATCAACCGGCACGCACCCCGAATACCAGCGCTTGCCCGGATAGCCCTCGGCGTACTTGTTCATGAGGACCGACCCCGCCGCCTCGCGGCAGGCGCGGCTCGACGTGTTCTCCGACGCGATGAGGTTGATTTCGGTGTCTTCCTGCTCGGTCTGCGCGACGATGGCCGCGAACACCTCGGGGTCGTCCTTTGCCAGCCCGCTCGCGTCGCTCAGCCGTCCGGCGCGTTCCAGCTTCGCGCGGCGGCGCGCGTGGCGCTCGCTCGCGTCCTCGGGCGTCGCGATAAAGGCGGACGCAATCTCCGCCGCATAGTCCGCGCTGACCTTGGTCGCGCCGAGGCAGAGGACGTTCGCGCCGTTGTGCTGGCGGGAGAGGACCGCCTCGTCCACCGTGTGGCAGAGGGCCGCGCGGACGTTCTGGAAGCGGTTCGCCGCCAGGCTGACGCCGATGCCGCTCGTGCAGACGAGAATGCCGAAATCCACCTCGCCCTTCGCGACGGCGAGCGCCACCGCCTGGGCGTAGTCGGGATAGTCGCACGACGCGCGCGAGTCCGTCCCCTTGTCAGTCAGTTCCGCCTTGCCCGCAAGCGCGGCAACAAGCGCAGTCTTCAGTTCATAGCCACCGTGGTCGGCACCAATCGCAATCTTCATCTTTTCTCCTGTTGGGTGATTGGTGGTAGTATATCATAATCCGCCCCACGGCTTCAACGCAACCGGTC
>JAFPYE010000144.1 GCA_017412325.1 Kiritimatiellia bacterium
AAGAGCGACGGGCGGATGCGCAACGGCGTGACGATCATCTCGAGGATGCGGCGCTCGTCGGGCGAAACCTCGCCGTCGGCGCAGGCGACGTCCCAGAGAATGTCGTACATCAACTCGCGCATCGGGACGCCGCGCGTGACGGCGGCAAACGACTCGGCGTAGTCAAAAATCGAATGGCGGTCAGTCTTCGCCGCGCGAAACGCGCGGATGCAGATTTCGCGATGGCCGGGCGTGAGGCCGAGACTCGCAAAGGCCCGTTCGGCGGCCCTGATCTCCGACGCGTCCACATGGCCGTCGGCCTTGGCCAGCTTCGCCAGCATCCCGCCCACGGCCGTCAGGAACACGACCTCGCGCTCCCGCGCGGAAGCCGCCTCTTGCCGTCTCCGGCCGTAGGGCCCCTGCGGCTTCGCCGCCTTCGCCTTCTCGCCGACGAATTCGCCGAGCGCGCTGCCGATCACCGCACCGAGGATCCCGGCCAGTGCGCCAAAGCGCGCGCCCACCGCATAGCCAATCGTTCCGCCGATCCACCCCATCTTATGCCTCCACGCCGCAGACCTTGTCGCTGAGGCCGGCGCGGACGAACGCGTACCGGCGCGTGCCGTCCGGCGCAAGGAGGATCGCCGCCGAATCGAGGAAGCACGGCCAGTTCGCCTTGCAGAAATCGGTCTTCACGCCCTTCCCGTGCAGATACGCCGCGACGAACACGTCGTGCGTCGTGAAAATCCCCACCTGCGCCGTGAAGCGCGACAGCACATAGCGCTCGTAGCTTTCCGTCGCCGCCGCCAGCGGATTGAACCCGCGCTGGACGCCGTCGCGGAAATACTCGCCCATGTGCTCGAAGAAGAGGGTGTCGCGAAAGCATTCCCACAGCTCCCGCTCGTCCGAGACGAACGCGCCCGAATTGCCGATTTGCGCATCCGTCTCGATCGGGCCCGGATCGCGCCCCATCCCCTCGGCGATCAACTGGGCGGTCAGGACCGTGCGCCGCAGGGGGCTCGCGCGGAACTGCACCGTCGCGTGCGCCGCCGCCGCGCGCAGCTTCGCGCCGAAGTCGCGGCTCATCCGCTCGCCCGCCGCCGTCAGCGGCAGCGACGCGCCGAACGTCATGTCCTCGTTGGAGATGCGCGGCCGCTCGGCGTGGCGGACGAGCAGCAGGACGCGCGTGCCGCGCGCGATTTCGTCCGCAATCCGCTCGATCGTCGTTTCCACTTAGGCCAGGCCGTTCTGCTGCGCGACGAGCGCGGCCGCGCCGTACATCTGGCGCAGCTTCGGCTTTTCGATCTTGCCCGTCGGGTTGCGCGGCACGTCCGCGAAGATGACCTTGCGCGGGCGCTTGTAGCGCGGCAGCCCCAGGCAGAAGTCGTTCACCTCGGCCTCGGTGAGGGACATCCCCTCCTTGACGGAGACGATCGCGGCGGCGATCTCGCCGAGGCGCGGGTCGGGCAGGCCGATGACGGCGACGTCCTTCACCGCGGGGTTCGCCCGCAGGAAATCCTCGATCTGGACGGGGTAGAGGTTCTCGCCGCCGGAGATGATGACGTCCTTCGCGCGGTCCACGAGGTAGATGAAGCCGTCGCGCTCCTCGGCCATGTCGCCGGTGAGAAGCCAGCCCGGCTCCTTCATGATCTCGGCCGTCGCCTGCTTGTTGTGGTAGTATTCCTTCATCACGCCGGGGCCCTTGAGCGCGAGCTCGCCGACTTTGCCCGGCTCGACGGGCGTGATGCCGTCGGGCCCGACGATCTTCGTCTCCCAGCCGTAGCCCGCGACGCCGATGGCGCCGACGTGGT
>JAFPYE010000145.1 GCA_017412325.1 Kiritimatiellia bacterium
CCATCGACTCCATCGGCATCGATACGTGGGGCGTGGACTTCGTGCTGCTGGACGAAAAGGGCGAGCTGATCGGCGACGCGGTCGCCTACCGCGACGCGCGCACGGCGGGCGCGGACGCGGAGATCGAGAAGGAGGTCCTTTCCTTCGCCGACCTCTATGCGCGCGCGGGCATCCAGAAGACGGCGTTCAACACCATCTACCAGCTGTGGGCGCTCAAGAAGGAGCATCCCGAACAGCTCGCGGCGGCGGCGCATTTCCTGATGGTGCCGGAATACCTGAACTACCGGCTGACGGGCAACATCGTCCACGAATACACCGACGCGTCCACGACCTCGCTCCTGGACGCGGCGAAGCGGGACTGGGACTGGGAGCTGATCGACAAGCTGGGGCTCCCGAAAAAGATCTTCGGCCGCCTCGAAATGCCGGGCGCGACGGTCGGCACGTACAAGGGCGTCACGGTCGTCCTCCCGGCGATGCACGACACGGGCTCGGCCTACCTCGCGGTTCCGGCGCGCGACGACCGGGCGGTGTACCTCTCGAGCGGCACGTGGTCGCTCCTCGGCGTCGAGAACGAGCGGCCGATCACGACGCCGGAAAGCTGCGCGGCGAACTTCACGAACGAGGGCGGCGCGTGGGCCCGCTACCGCTACCTCAAGAACATCATGGGCAGCTGGATCATCCAGTCCATCCGCCGCGAGCTGAACGGCGTCAGCTACGTCGCGGGCAAGGCGGGCGACGCGACGGCGGCGGCCCTGGCGACGCTGACCGACTACGAGAAGGGGCGCGACTATTCGTTCTCCGACCTCTCGGCGGCGGCGCGCGGCGCGTCCTTCGGCACGGTCGTGGACGTGGACGATTCGCGCTTCCTCAACCCCGCGTCGATGATCGCCGAGATCCGCGCGGCGGCGGCCGAGAAGGGCGCGGCGCCGACGACGGTGGGCGACCTCCTGAAGTGCGTCTACCTGTCGCTCGCCGCGTGCTACGCGAACGCCGTCCGGAATCTCTCGCAGCTGACGGGCAAGACGTACACTTCCATCAACATCGTCGGCGGCGGCTCGCGCGACACATACCTCAACGAGCTGACGGCGCAGGCGACGGGGCTCGAGGTGATCACGGGCCCGATCGAGGGCACGGCCATCGGCAACCTGATCGTCCAGATGATCGCCGGCGGCGAATTCAAGGACCTGGCCGCGGCGCGCGCCGCCATCGAGCGGTAAGACGGCCCTGCGGTCGAAAACGGTTGAAAGGAGAAATCATGAAAAATCACATTCTGCTGTTCGCGGCGTTGTTTGCCGCCTCCCTCTGGGCGAGCGAGAAGGTCTATCTGTGGCCGGAGGGGAAGATGCCCGACGCGCAGCCGCACCAGATCGCCGCGATGACGGACGTCTCGCGCGCAAAGGGCTTCGACGCCGACGCGTGGCGTCAGCCCTACATCGACTGGTTCGATCCGCCCGCGAATCCCAACGGCACGTGCCTGATCCTCATTTCCGGCGGTTCGTACAAGAACTGCTGCGACGTGCGCCTCGTCCACGACTGGGCCCGGAAGCTGACGGCGCTCGGCTGCCAGTGCGTCAATTTCGTCTACCGCACGCCGTGGCCGAACGACCTGCCCATCTACCAGACGGCGTGGGAGGACGCCCAGCGGGCCGTGCGCAAGGTGCGCGCTGCGGCCGCCGCGCGCGGCTTTTCGCCGGACCGGATCGGCGTGATGTCCATGAGCGCGGGCTCGCACCTCGCGACGCTGATGGCGACGAGCTCGCTGACGCCCGCCTACGAACCCGTGGACGATCTCGACGCGACGCCCTGCAACGTGAACTGGGCCTGCGTCTTTGCGCCGGCGTTCGTGCTGACGGACGGCTACGGCAAGCCCAACAGCCGGCGCGGCGAGGTCGACGCGGCGCTCGCCGACTGCTTCGCGTTCGACGCGCAGACGTGCCCCATGTGCCTCCTGCACGGCGGCGCCGACGTCTA
>JAFPYE010000146.1 GCA_017412325.1 Kiritimatiellia bacterium
CCACGCCTACACGCGGGCGAAGCTGCCGTGGCTGCTGGACGTCAACACCGCGGCGAAGGGCGAGACGACGACGGGCAAGAAGTTCGGCTGGAAGCTCTTCCACTACATCGCGGGCGGCGGCATGAAGTTCTTCGGCCGTTCGGTCGAGCAGGAGCTGGCGGATGCGCAGCAGACGCGCTTTCTGGTCGTGGCGGCGGTGCTCGGCGCCGTGTGGCTCGCGTTGCTGTTCACATGATTTGTACGAAAGGAACATGAGATGAAGAAGACACTCCTCACGATGATGGCGTTCGCGGCGGCGGCAATGGCCGCGGCGGACACGACGATCGGTGCGCGCGAGCTGGCGATCGGCCGACAGGTCTACGCCGAGATGCAGCGCGTTTCGGGCCAGGTGGACGTGATGCAGTCGAACCTCGACGACTTGTCGCAGCGCGTCGGCCGGATGGAAGGCGGCAAGGGCGAGATCGGCGCGGTGCGCGGCGAGATCGATTCGCTCAAGGCGGAAATCGCCGCCGTCCGCCGCGAGATGCAGAAGATGCGCCAGGACATCGTCAGCGAGATGACGAAGAAGGTGATCGAGATCGTCAACAAGAACAACGCCGCGCAGCCGCAGCCGCGCGCCACGACGCAGCCGGCGGCGGCGACATCCTACAACGGGCCGTGCAAGGAATACATCGTCGAGAAGGGCGACACGCTCTCGATGGTCGCCCAGGCGTTCCGCACGACCGTCCCGAAGCTGCGGGAGATGAACGGGCTCAAGAACGACAACCTGCGCATCGGCCAGAAGCTGCTGGTGCCGAAGAACTGATAGGCGAGGAGACGCGACATGAAGATTCTGGTGGTGGGCGGCGGCGGCCGCGAACATGCGATTGCGGGACGGCTCGCGCAGGACGCGGAGCGGCACGAGATCTACTGCGCGCCGGGCAACGCGGGCACGGCGGCGGTGGCGACGAACGTCGCGATCGGCGCGGAGGACGTGGCGGCGCTGGCGCAGTGGGCGCGCGAAAACAACCCCGACCTCGTGGTGGTCGGCCCCGAAGCGCCGCTCGTGAAGGGGCTCGTGGACGCGCTGCTGACGCTCGGCATCCCCGCGTTCGGCCCCGTCGCGGCGGGCGCGCGGATGGAGGGCTCGAAGCGGTTTGCGAAGGAAGTGATGGACGCGGCGGGCGTGCCGACGGGCAAGGCCGAGACGTTCACGGACGCGGCGGCGGCCAAGGCCGCGCTGCCGGCGTTCGGGCTTCCCGTCGTCATCAAGGCGGACGGGCTCGCGGCGGGCAAGGGCGTGATCGTGGCCGAGACGACGGCGCAGGCGGAGGCGGCCATCGACGACATGCTGGTCGCCAACAAGTTCGGCGCGGCGGGCGCGGAGGTGCTGATCGAGGAGTTTCTGCACGGCGAGGAATGCTCGATCCTCGCGATGGTGGACGGCGAACACGCGGTGCTGCTGCCGAGTTCGCAGGACCACAAGCGCGTCTTCGACGGCGACAAGGGGCCGAACACCGGCGGCATGGGCGCGTATTCGCCCGCGCCCGTGGTGACCGACGACAAGCTGCCGCTCATCAAGGAGAAGATCATCCTGCCCGTCGTCCGCGAGCTGAAGCGGCGCGGCATCACGTATCGCGGCATCCTCTACGCGGGGCTGATGGTGAACGACGAGAAGTCCAATCCGCGCGGGCCGCTCGCGAAAAGCGGGTCGACCGTCAACGTGGTCGAGTTCAACGCGCGCTTCGGCGACCCCGAGACGGAGGCCGTGCTGCCGCGCCTCGGCGGGAGTTTCGCGACGGCGCTCCTGCACGCGGCGACCGGCTGCCTGACGGACGCGGACATCGTCGTCCGCCCCGAGGCGGCGGCGACGGTGATCGTCGCGTCGGGCGGCTATCCCGGCAGCTACGAGAAGGGGAAGGTCATTTCGGGGCTGGACGACGTGACGGAGGCGACGGTGTTCCACTGCGGGACGAAGGCGACCGACGCGGGCATCGTCACGGCAGGCGGGCGCGTCCTCTCGGTGACGGGGATGGGCCCGGACCTGCGCACGGCGGTCGACCGCGCCTATGCGGGCGTCGCGAAGATCTCCTTCGACAAGATGTTCTACCGCCGCGACATCGCGCACCGGGCGTTTGCGCGCGGATGAAGGTCGTTTCGCTCGCGTCGGGCAGCAAGGGCAACGCCTATCTCGTCGGCTGCGGCGACGACTGGCTGATGATCGACTGCGGCCTGAGCTGCCGCGAGCTCGTCTGCCGCGCGTCGCAGGTCGGGGTCGATCCCGGGCGCATTTGCGCCGTCCTCTTCACGCACGACCACGACGACCACGTGAACGGGCTGAAGGTGTTCCACCGCCAGTTCCCGCAGGCGGAGCTTTTTGCGAACGACCTGACCGCCGAGGCGATTGCAGCGGCGAAGGGCCTGGCGGTCGACGATTTCGCGATTTTCACGAACGGCCAGCCGTTCACGGTCGGGCCGTTCGCGGTCACGGCGTTTCCCGTGCCGCACGACGTGCCCGATCCCGTGGGCTATCTCGTGCGGGCGGCGGGCTGCACCTACTTCCACGCGACCGACTGCGGCACGCCGCTCGACTCGGTGGGTGCGCGGCTCGGCGAGGCGGACGTGGCGACGCTGGAATCGAACTACGACCCGGTCATGGTCCGCGCCGCCGACCGGCCCGAGCACGTCAAGCGGCGGGTGATGGGCCCGCGCGGGCACCTGGCGAATGAGGACGCGGCGGAGCTGGTGCGGCGGTTTGCGTCGCCGAAGCTGAAGCGCCTCCAGCTCGCGCACCTGTCGCAGCAGTGCAACGCGCCGCACCTCGCCGCGAACCTGATGCGCGCGACGCTGGCCGAGATGAACCGCCTCGACATCGAGCTGGAAATCCTTCCCCAAGACGCCCCCGGCCGCATCTTCGGCTAAAAGTTCGGCGGTTAGCCCCCTTGCGCGGCGGGGCAAATCATGATATACTACCCGCCAATTTCCTAAAGAAGAAAGAATCGAACCATGAAGAAAGACATCCATCCGTCCTATGGCGACGCCACGATCACCTGCGCGTGCGGCAACGTCATCCACACCCGTTCCACCAAGAAGGCGATGACGGTCAACACCTGCGCGGCGTGCCACCCCTACTTCACCGGCCAGAAGACGATGGTCGACACCGAAGGCCGCGTCGATTCGTTCAAGAAGCGCTACGCGAAGTTCGCGAAGTAAGCTTGCTCGACGAAAAACAGATCGAGGCAAAGCTGGGTCGCTTGGCCACCGTGGAAGCGGAGCTGGGCGACCCTTCGGTTTTGGCCGACCGCAAGCGCTACCGCGAGGTTCTCGCGGAGTATTCGGCGCTCAAGAAGCTCGACTACGTCTGGACCGCCTACCAATTGGAGGAGGCGAGCGAAAAGGACGTGAGCGCGGCGCTTCTGCCGCCGGACCCGCTGGAGGGCCGCAACGCGGTGATGGAAATCCGCGCGGGCACGGGCGGCGAGGAAGCGGCGCTCTTCGCGGGCGACCTCTTCCGCATGTACAGCCGCTACGCCGAGGCGCGCGGCTGGAAGATTTCGGTCATGAACGCCAACGCGACGTCGCTGGAGGGCTACAAAGAAGTCGTCTTCACGGTCGTCGGCGAGGGCGCGTACGGGCGGCTCCGGTTCGAGTCCGGCGGCCACCGCGTCCAGCGCGTCCCCGTCACGGAGGCGCAGGGGCGCATCCACACGTCGGCGGCGACGGTCGTCGTCTTCCCCGAGGCGGACGAGGAGGACGAACTGGAAATCCCCGAGAAGGACATCCGCATCGACCTCTTCTGCGCGGGCGGCGCGGGCGGCCAGCACGTGAACAAGACGGAAAGCGCCGTCCGCATGACGCACCTGCCGACGGGACTCGTCGCCGTCTGCCAGGACGAGCGCAGCCAGCAGCGCAACCGCGAGAAGTGCTTTGCCACCCTCAAGGCGCGCATCCTCGACTTCCGGCGGCGCGAGGAGGAGGCGAAGCTCGGCGCGGACCGCCTGACGCTGCGCGGCAGCGGCGACCGCTCCGAACGCATCCGCACCTACAACTTCCCGCAGAACCGGATGACGGACCACCGCATCAATTTGACCTTGTATTCGCTCGACCGCATTATCGACGGCGAGCTCGATCCGCTCCTCGACCCGCTCGTTTCCCACGACCTCGACGAGCGGCTTTCCCGCGCGCTGAGTCTGCCTGCCAACTAAAAGGGGACGCCGCGCCTACTGCAGGCGCAGGGCGTCGCCGTCGCGCAACGCATCGTTGGCGAAGTGGATGACTTGCGCCGCGGGCGTGTTGAGCCGGACGGTCAGCCGGACGGGCGCGCCGTGCGGAGCGCCTTTCGGCAGCCGCAGCGTAAACGTCTTGCGCTCGCCCGGGCAGAGCTTGCGCAGGTCGAACGGAACGGGGCGCTTCTGGGCGCCAATCGCGATTTCGCCGCGGCTTTTCATCAGCAGATGGCCGAACCCCGTGTTTTCCACCGTCACGTCCACGCTGTCGCCGTTGAACTTGATGTCGCGCACGACGAAGCGGTAGCCCATGTGCGCGCGCATGAACGTCCGCAGGTCGGTGCCGTACC
>JAFPYE010000003.1 GCA_017412325.1 Kiritimatiellia bacterium
GGCGCCCGCGGCGAGGGCGAGGGCCACGCCCGCCCGGTAGCTCGCGCGCACGCCGCGCGCGTTGCCCGCGCCGTGGTACTGCGCGACGAACGTGCCCGAATACGCGACGACCGACTGGAAGAAGCACATCACGACGCTCGCGAGCATCGAGGCGGGCAGCGACGCCTCCAGACTCGCCATCGACTCGTGCGCAAGGAAGACGCCGTCGACGAACTGCATGACGGCGTTGTTGACCATGCCGAGCGCCAGCGGCCAGACGAGGCGCAGGATGGTGCAATAGGAATTTTGCGACATGCGGACAGTATATCAAATCCCACGGAAAAATATGATATACTAATGCAACTATGAACAAGGACATCGTTTGCATCGGCGCCGGCTACATCGGCGGACCCACCATGGCGGTCATCGCCAAGATGAACCCCGACCGCAAGGTCATCGTCGTCGACATCAACGCGAAGCGCATCGCGGCGTGGAATTCGAAGAATTTCTCCCTGCCCATCTACGAGCCGGGGCTCGTGGAGATCGTCAAGGAGGTGCGCGGCAAGAACCTCTTCTTCTCGACCGACATCGACAAGGCGGTGAAGGCCTGCGACATCGTGTTCGTGGGCGTGAACACCCCGACCAAGACGTTCGGGCGCGGCGCGGGGCGCGCGAGCGACCTCCAGTACTGGGAGGCGACGGCGCGCAACATCAAGAAGGTCGCGACGGGCGACAAGATCATCGTCGAGAAGTCCACGCTCCCCGTCCGGACGGCGGCGGCGATGGACGCGATCCTCAACTGCGGCGGCGAAGGCCCGGCGTTCACGGTCCTGAGCAACCCCGAGTTCCTGGCGGAAGGCACGGCGATCAAGGACCTCCTGACCCCTGACCGCGTGCTGATCGGCGGGCCGAAGACGCCGGCGGGCGACGCGGCGGTCGCGGCGGTCGTCGACATCTACGCGGGCAAGGACGGCAAGTGGGTGCCGCGCGAGCGGATCCTGACGACGAACGTCTGGAGCGCGGAGCTCACCAAGCTCGCGGCGAACGCGATGCTGGCGCAGCGCGTCAGCTCGATCAACGCGATCGCGGGGCTCTGCGAGGCGACGGGCGCGGACGTGGACGAGGTCGCGCGCGTCATGGGCGCGGACCACCGCATCGGCGCGAAGTTCCTGAAGGCGGGCCCCGGCTTCGGCGGCAGCTGCTTCAAGAAGGACGTGCTGAACCTCGTGTACCTGTGCGAGTCGTTCGGGCTCCACACGGCGGCGGAATACTGGGCGCAGGTCGTCAAGATGAACGACCACCAGCAGGAGCGCATCGTCTCGCGGCTCTTCAAGGAGATGTTCAACACGCTCGCCAACAAGAAGATCGCCATCTTCGGCTTTGCGTTCAAGGCGGACACGGGCGACACGCGCGAAACGCCGGCGGGCAAGGTCGTGCGGCTGCTGAACGACGAGCACGTGCGCATGGCCATCACCGACCCCAAGGCGCTCGACAACGCCAAGGTCGACCTCGCGGGACTGGAGGGCATCGACTACGTGAAGGATCCGTACAAGGCGGTGAAAGAGGCGGACGCGGTGATCGTGATGACCGACTGGAAGGAGTACGCAGGGCTCGACTGGGCGAAGATCTACAAGTCGATGCGCAAGCCCGCGCTCGTCTTCGACACGCGCAACTGCCTCGACGCGGCGGCGCTCCGGCAGCTGGGTTTCAAGGTGCTGAACGTCGGCAAGTAGACCGAAAGAGGACCCGACGACATGACTCTTGACGAAACTCTCCAGGCGGCTTTCGCGGCGGCGTTTCCCGGCGAGGACTTTTCGCTCGTGCGGGTGCTGCCCGCGACCGAC
Organism: Kiritimatiellia bacterium; assembly: GCA_017412325.1. Lineage (GTDB taxonomy): Bacteria > Verrucomicrobiota > Kiritimatiellia > RFP12 > UBA1067 > UBA1067. The sequence continues at coordinate 1,824 of JAFPYE010000003.1, forward strand.
CCCAAGTTCGGCGACTACCAGTGCAACGACGCGCTGAAGTTCGCGAAGAAGATGAAGATGAACCCGCGCGAGGTGGCGGCGAAGGTCGTAGCCGCGCTGGACAAGGCCGCGTTCGAGAAGGTCGAGATCGCGGGGCCCGGGTTCCTCAACCTGACCGTCTCGACGGACTGGCTCAACGCGCGGCTCGGCGAGCTCGCGGCGGCGGAGAAGTGCGGCATCCCGCAGCGCGGCGCGGGCAAGAAGGTCGTCATCGACTATTCGAGCCCGAACGCGGCCAAGCAGATGCACATCGGGCACATCCGCTCGACGGTGATCGGCTGCGCGCTCGACCGCCTCTTCCGCGCGCTCGGCTACACGGTCGTCGCCGACAACCACCTCGGCGACTGGGGCACGCAGTTCGGCATCCTCATCAAGGGCTACCGCGAGTGCCTGACGGACGACGAGCGCGCGCACCTGACGGTGGCGACGCTGGAGAAGTGCTATGTCCTCAGCGCGGCGAAGGCGAAGGAGGCGGACGGCGTCTGGAAGGACGCGTGCCGCGCGGAGCTCGTGAAGCTCCAGCAGGGCGACGCGGACAACCTCGCCCTCTGGAAGAAGTTTATCGACATCTCCATCGGCGAGTTCGAGCGGATGTACAGGAAGCTCGGCGTCAAGTTCGACACCTACCGCGGCGAAAGCTACTACAACCCGATGATGCCGGGCGTGGTGGAGAAGCTGCGCCAGTTGGGGCTCGCGGAGGAATCGGAGGGCGCGCTCATCGTCAACCTCGACGCGGAGAAGCTGGGCGTCGCCATCGTGCGCAAGTCGGACGGCGGCTACAACTACACGACGAGCGACCTCGCCTGCGTGGAAAGCCGCGTCGCCGACTACGATCCCGAGCGCATCATCTACGTGACCGACGACCGGCAGCAGCTCCACTTCCGGCAGTTCTTCTCGATTGCCGCGAAGATGGGCTACACGACGCAGCTCGTCCACGTGCCGTTCGGCCTCATGAGCTACCAGGGCAAGGCGATCTCGACGCGTGAAGGCAACCTCATCAAGCTCGACGACCTGCTGAGCGAAGCGGTGCGGCGGAGTCTGGCCATCGTCGCGCCGCGCGGCGGCGACGAGCGGCTGGCCGAGCAGATCGGCATTGGCGCCGTGAAATACGCCGACCTCTCGCACGATCCCGCGACGGCGATTGACTTCAACTGGGACAAGGCGCTCGCGCTGGAAGGCAATTCGGGCCCCTATCTGCAATACGCCTATGCGCGCGTCTGCTCCTTGATGGAGAAGGCGGAAGGAACGGACGGAACGGAAGGAACGGACGGGGGCTCTGGCGGAACGGACGGGGCCTCTGGCGGCCCCGCACCCTTGCCCGTGGAGGGGTTGTTCCGAGTGGCCACCCCCTCCGAAAAGCGGCTGGCGTTGCAGCTGCTCGAATTCCCGGGCGCGGTCGTGCGCGCGGCGGAGGCCTACAAGCCGAGCGTCCTCGCCGACTACCTCTTCCAGACGGCGCAGCTCTATTCGAGCTTCTACCAGAATTCGCCAATCCTCAAGAGCGAAGCGGCGGTGCGTGCCGCGCGGCTGAAGCTCTGCGCGCTCTTCGGCGACATCCTGAAAACGGGCCTCAACCTGCTCGGCATCGAAACGCCGAGCCACATCTAGCCATGGCGGACGGCACCTTTCCTGAATACGAGCTCACGGGCATCGAGACGATCGCCC
>JAFPYE010000147.1 GCA_017412325.1 Kiritimatiellia bacterium
ACCGCCGAGCAGAGGAAGATGGTCTGCCACGCCGTGACCCACGACTTGAACTGGTCGGCCGGGACCCACGACTTGATTTCCGCCAGCGTCACCTTGGCAACCTCGACGCCGTTCGCCTCGGCGGCCGCCTTCACGACCTTGTCGGAATCGCCGACAAGCCCGGTCACCACAAGGCCGATCACGGCGGCGAAGGCGAGGCCGATCGTCAGGAGCAGCTGGAACATGCCCGTGCCCTTGCCGCGCGAGTCGCTGTCAAGGCATTCGGCGAGGTACATCGGCACGACCACGCCGACCAGTCCGGCGGACGCGCCCTGGAGCGTGCGGCCGACCGTGAGCAGCAGGAAGTTGCCGCCGTCGAAAAGCCCGGAAAGGCAGATGACGGGAATCGAGATGAAGAAGCAGAAAGCCGAAGCGATGATGATTTTCTTGCGGCCCAGCCACTCCGAAAGCGATCCTGCGAAGAGCGACGACACGACCGACCCCCACAGCACCGCGCTGACGACGAACCCCAGCTCCCACTTGCCGTAGTTGGCGGTATTGCGGATGTAGGGCAAGGCGGCGGCGATGACGCCGACGTCGATGCCGTAGATGAGCCCGCCCAGGCCTGCCATGATCAACAGGTACTTCGCGTAGCGCCGGACGTTCGCCGGTAGCGCAGTTGTCGTTTCGCTCATTTTTTATCCCCCTTGTGTTGTGGATGTTTCCGTGTTGATTGTTAGTATATCATATTTTAGGCGTTTGAAGCACGGACGGCGGCGATTGTCGGCGCGCCGACGAGGACCATCACGAGCCGGTCCACGCCGAGCGCGACGCCGGCGGCGGAACCGATCTTCGGGAGCGCGGCGAAAAAGTCCTCGTCCTGCGGATAGTCCGCCTCGCCCAGGGCGCGGCGTTCGGCGCGCGCGGCCGCAAAGCGCCGCCGCTGCTCGTCCGCGTCGCACAGTTCGGTAAAGCAGTTCGCAAGCTCCAGCCCGTCCCAGTAGAACTCCCAGCGCGCGGCCACGCCGTCCGCGACCGTCGCCAAGCTCGCGCACGCGGGCGGATAGCCCGTCAGGAACACGCCGCCGCCCATCGCCTTGATCGCCGGTTCGATCTTCGTCGCCATGTCGAAGTCGAAGCGGTCGGCGTCCCACGCTTCCCACGGATCCCAGCCCGCGAACTGCCGGTAGGCCGCGCGGACGGTGAGACGACAAGGGACCGACGACGCGAGACGCGCGTCTCGCGTTTCACGTCCCACGTCCGCCAGGAGCGCCGTCAGGTCGTCCGCGATGTCCGCGTCGGTTGCGCCCTTGCGATACCACTCCAGCATCGTAAACTCGGGATTGTGCCGCGTGCCCTTCTCGCCGTCGCGAAAGCACGGCCCCAGCTGGTAGATCTTGTCGAGGCCGTCTTCGGCCAGCAGCTTCTTCATCTGCAGTTCCGGCGAGGCGCGCAGGAAGCCGCCCGTCGCCACCGGCGGACAGTCGATGTGGCACTCGGGCGCGGGCGCGGCGATGCGCACGGGCGTTTCGACCTCCAGGAAGCCGCGCGCGTCAAAGAACGCGCGAATCCCCTTGACGATTTCCGCCCGCCGCCTCAAGATGTCGACGTTCACCCGCAGCCCCCTTGCGCTCGTTGCGGTTCCGCCCTAGACGAACCGCTCCAGATGCTTCGTCAGCAGCGCGCCCATGCGCGTCTCCAGCCACGGCGTCACCCGCCAGAAGTCGCGCAGTTCCAGATATTCGCCGACCGGCCCCGGCTGGCCCGCCTTCACGCCGTATTCGCATTTGAGGAGGATGTTGCGCGCCGTCGCCTCGCGCGCGACGAATTCGATCACCTGCACCTTGAAGCCGAGGATGCGCAGGATGAGCGCGCGGAACGCGTCGGTCAGGATGTCGCCCAGCCGCTCGCGCAGGATCGACTGCCGCACGAGCCCCGCGAACGGCGCGGAAGGCAGGTTCGGCTTGCCGCCCGTCTCCGCCAGCGTCTTGTGGAGTTCGTGCTGGCAGCACGGCGCGGACAGGATGTAGCGCGCCTTCCATTCGACGCCTTTCGCCAGCGCCTCGTCCGTCGCCGTGTCGCACGCGTGCAGCGAAATCACCATGTCCGCCCGGTCGAGCGTAAACGCGGCGAGGTCGCTTTCGACGAACGTCACCTTGTCCGCCACGTCGAGCTGCGCCGCCATCTTCCGCGCCGACGCGATGACGTCCGCGCGCCGGTCGACGCCGATGACGGTCACTGCGCCGAAGCCCAGCGTCTGCGTCAGGTAGAAGTAGAGCGAGAGCGTCAGGTACGCCTTGCCGCAGCCGCAGTCCACGACGGTGAACGTTTCCGGACGGTCCGCGCCGAGCGTCTCGGTGACGACCTTCAGGAAGTCGTTCACCTGGTCGTATTTGCCGCGCATCGAGGCGCGGATCTTCCCGTCGCCGTCGGTCAGGCCGATGGTCTGGAGGAGCGCCGCGGAATCGAAGCTCGTCAGCGGCAGGTTCTTCACGCGGTCGTGCGGCTGGGCGAGCGCGACGCGCGAGAGTTCCGCCGAGCGCGAGACGAGCACGTGGCCCTTCTTGGTGACGCGGATGTGCAGGTCGCCCGTCGCGGTCATCAGGTGAAGGTCGCGCGCGCCCTTCTGCGCGATGATTTCCTCCAGTCCGTTGGCGGCGGCGTTCGCGTCCAGGTTCTTGACCTGCACCTGGCCGTCGTCGGTCATTTCGGCCTGGAACTTCCGCTCGCCGCCGATCTCGACGGGACGCAGCGCGATCTTGAACTGCCGGCCGTTGCGCCGGACGGTCTGGACGAGCTTCATGAAGCCCGCGCCCAGCGTGCGCGCGCGCACCTCCTCCTTCAGCTTCGGTTCGAGCTCAAACTTTTCCATAACTCACTTCGCGTGCCGGCGCATCTGGCGCGTCTGCGGCGGGTCGATGACTTCCATCGGTACGACGACTTTCTGTTGCGCGGCGGTCTGACGGCGGATCAACCACATCTGGCCGATCGAGAAGAGGTTGGAGAGGAACCAGTAGAGCGACAGCGCCGACGGGAACGAGTAGAACATGAAGAGCATCATGAGCGGCATCATCACCATCATCATCTGCTGCTGCTTCTTGTCGCCCGTGGACGGCGTGAACGCGCTCTGGAGCCCCGTCGTGACCGCCATCAGGATCGGCAGGATGTTGAGGCCGCCGAACGGGAACCACGACGCGAAGAGCGCTTCCGGCTGGCTGAGGTCGCCGATCCACAGGAACGGCGCATAGCGCAGCTCGACCGCCGAGCGCAGGACGTTGAAGAGCGCGATGAAGACGGGAATCTGGATCAGCATCGGCAGGCACGAGCTCATGGGATTGACCTTGTGCTCCTTGTAGAGCGCGAAGGTCTCCTGCTGGAGCCGCTGCGGATTGTCCTTGTACTTCGCCTGGATCTCCTTCATGAGCGGCTGGATTTCCTGCATCTTCTTCATGCCGACCGTCGACTTGTGCGTGAGCGGCCAGAAGATGAGCCGGACGAGGATCGTCAGCAGGATGATCGCCACGCCGTAGTTCGGGATCGCCGCGTGGAAGACGTTCAGGACCCACACGAGCGGATAGCAGATCCACCGCCACATGCCGAACTCCATCACGTCCTTCATGCCGAGCCGCCACAGGAGCGCCTGCTTCTTCGGGCCGACGTAGAAGACGCTCGTCACCGCGCCGCCCGCCGTGACCTGCGCCTTCGCCGCCACGCGCTCGGGACGGTAGGTCGCCACCGCCGCATCGCGCGTCACCGTCGCCTCGAATCCGCCGACCTTCGCCGTCGTCGAGACGAGCGCCGTCACGAAAAAGCGGTTCTTGAGGGCGATCCACGTCTGCTCGCCGCCATACGGCACCGTCGCCGCGCGCGGCAGGCCCGCCGCGTTCTTCGCGCCGCTGCACCCGCCCGACAGCCCGCCGACGAGATAGCCCTTGAGCGGCGAATCGCCCTCGCAGTGGTGGACGACCTTGCCGCCCTTCACGTCCATCGCCCAGCTGTCGACGGACAGGAGGTCGTTCTTGCTCGCGCCCATCGTCATCGAGCCGAGCGACAACGTCTGCGCGCCCGCGATGCCCGCATCTTCGTAGGTGACGACGTAGCCCTCGCCGAGCGTCACCTTGCGCGTCACGCTGTCCGCCGCGAACACGGCTTCCGTCGCCGTCGCCGACTGGCAGGCGAACGCCGTCACCGGGCCGCCGAGGCGCCCCAGCGGCGCATCGGCGAAGTCGAACACGACGGGCGGATTGTCCGCGCCGACCGCGCCCTCGTTCTGCGCGTACTTCTTCAGCGTCGCCTTCTTCACGACGCCGCCCCACGACGACAGCTCCAGCTTCAGCTCGTCGTTTTCGAGAATGACTGTCTCTTCCGGCGTCTCGGGCAGCTGCACCGCCGCGACGCTGGGGGCCGCGGCCGGACGAGTGGCGTCCGGCTGGGCCGCCGGCTTTTCCGACGCCGTCTGCACCGCCGCGCTTTGTGCGGACGGCTGCGTTTTCGACTGGCCGGCGTTCGTAAAGAGATACCACGCCAGCACCGCGCCGAGCAAGATTGCAATGATCTTTTCTGTCTTGTTCATGTTCTGTTTACCTCTTGAAATCGTTTCGCCACCGACCGCGCAGGGGCACGGGATCGTACCCGTGCGCGCCGAACGGATGGCACCTCATGAGCCGCCAAATCCCCAGCGCCGTGCCCTTCAGCGCCCCATGCACCGTCAACGCCTCGATCATGTAGTTCGAGCAGCTCGGCTCGAACCGGCAGCAGCCGCGAAAGAGCGGGCTCAGCGTCACCTGGTAGGCGCGCAC
>JAFPYE010000148.1 GCA_017412325.1 Kiritimatiellia bacterium
ATGCCGGCCTGCGCCCAGATGAGGCAGCCGTAGCCGATTTCGGTCGAGCCCGCGATGCCCGACTGCGCGATGAGGCCCGAGTAGCCCTTGACCTTGACGTTGTGGCCGATCTGCACGAGGTTGTCGATCTTGGTCATGGGGCCGATGTAGGTGCGGCCGATGCGCGCGCGGTCGATCGTCGTGTTCGAGCCGATCTCCACGCCGTCGCCCAGCTCCACGATGCCGAGCTGCGGGATCTTCTCGATCTTCGGGACGGGCGAGCCCGGCTCCATGACCGTGTTGAAGCCGTAGCCGTCGCCGCCGAGCCGCACGCCGCAGTGGAGGATGCAGTCCTTGCCGACGATCGTCCCCTCGCGGAGCGTCACCTGCGGATAGATGTGCGTGCGCGCGCCGACCGTGCAGCTTTCGCCGATGAAGACCTGTGCCTCGATGACCGCGCCCTCGCCGATGACCGCGCCCTTTTCGATGACGGTGAACGCGCCCACGTGCACGCCCGCGCCGAGCGTCGCGCCCGGGTCGACGCACGCCGTCGGATGCACGCCCGGCGCGCGCACGGGCTCCGGCGGCGCAAAGAGCTTCGCCGCCGCCATGCACGCGTGGTTGGGGTCGGCGACGCGGATGATCGCGCACGGCGCGCCGTTCGCCCAGTCGAGCGGCAGCAGGACGGCCGACGCCTTCGTTTCCTGGACGAGCTTGACGTGCTTCGGGTCCTTGCAGAAGCTCAGGTCGCCCGCGCGCGCCTCTTCGAGCCCGCCGCAGGCGACGAGCTCGACGTCCGCGCCCTCCAGCGTGCCGCCGAGGGCCTTCGCCAGTTCGCTCGCCTTCATCAGTCCTCGTCCTTTTCAGCGGCCTTCTGGGGGTCGACGCCCATCTCCTTCAGCACCTGGGCGGTCACGTCGTATTCCGCCTTCCCGAACACCGCGACGGTCGAATCGAACACGAAATCGTAGCCGTTCTTCTCGGCGAAGACGGCGATGCGCTTCTTGAGGTCGTCCGCCTGCGTCTTCAGCAGCCGCCCTTCCAGCTCCGACAGGTCCTGCTGGTTCTTCAGCGCCTCGGCGCGAAGCTTCTGCTGCTGCTCGATGAAGCGGCGCTGTACCTCGGTCAGCTCGTTCTCGATCTTGGTCTTCGCCGCCTGCGCGAGCATGGGGTTGCGGTAGTCGTCGGCGAGCTTCTTGCCCTCCTCCTGAATCGCGTCCAGTTCGCCCTTCAGGTAGTCGATGCGCTTCTGGTAGTCCTTCTCGGTCGAGGTCAGGAGCGCCTTGTTCGTCTCGTAGCTCGGGTGGTTCCGGACGAGCTTCATCATGTCGACCGTGCCGACCTTCAGCTCGGCGAACGCGCCCAGCGCCGCCAGCACCACCGCCATCATCGTCAGTTTCTTCATTTCGTTCTCCTTGTTTTCGATCCGTTCTTGCGTTTTTGCGGAGGACGCCCCTTCGGGCGGCCCCGACTAGAAATCATATCCGACCGTGAAGCTGAAGATCTCGTCCTTGGCATGGCTCGGCTTCTCGATCGGGAAGCCGAAGTCCAGCCGGATCGGGAACATCGGGATGTCGAGCCGCGCGCCGAGGCCGACCGTCCACGCGAAGTCGTCCGACAGGTCCCACTCGTCGGCGCTCACCGCGCCCACGTCCGAAAACGCCGCCAGGCGCAGCATCTTCACGATCGGCACCGTGTACTCGAAGTTTGCGCAGACGAGCGTCTGGCCGCCCCACGGGTCGTAGTGCCGCGACCCCTCCTTGCGCGCATAGGGCGAGACATGGCGGTACTCGATGCCGCGGATGGACTTCGGGCCGCCGAGGAAAAGCCGGTTGTAGATCGGCACGTCGTCGGAGATGCCGTCGATCGTCTCGGCGCGGAACGCCATCATGAGGACGTGGTTGTACTTCTTCCACACGTTGAAGTAGTTGCGGTGGTTGAACCCGGCGCGGTAGTACTTGTTGTCGCCGGCCGGCGCGAGGTCCACGTAGAGCTGCGTGCGCGCGCCCGTCGTCGGCATTCGGAAGCTGTCGCGGGTGTCGCGCGACCAGAACAGGCGCACCACCGGCTCGAACGCGTCGCCGTACTTGCGCTCCTCCTCCTTGAGCGAGACGCGGCGGTTCTTGTAGATCCACGTCCCCCTCTCCACGTCGTCGAACTCGATGAACTCGCCCGACAGACGGAAGCCGAAGCGCCCGAAGGGATCCCACGTCGGCCAGAACTTGACGGGGTAGCTCAGCGTCGCCGCCGCGCCGCTGCGGATGATGTCGTAGTCGTCGTACCAGCGCTGGCGGCGGTAGCCCTCGACCGTCAGCTCCAGCAGCCGGTCAAACAGGTGCGGCTCGGTGACCGACGCCTCGTACGTCTGGAGGCGCGGACCCGCCGCCACGTAGAGGCGGCCCTTCTGCCCCGCGCCCCGGAAGTACTTGCGCGGCGCGAACAGGTCGAAGTTCGACTGCGACACCTCGGCGGACACGTAGACGGAATCGACCGAGCTCGCGCCCACGCCGACCATGAACGAGCCCGTGTTCTTCTCCTCGACTTCGTACACGAGGTCGCGGTATTCCGCGCCGTTCGCGTCCTTGCCGCGGTTCGTCTCGCGCAGGTAGTAGCGGACGCGCGAGAAGTAGTCGAGGTTCTCCAGCTTCTTCTGCGAGCGCTCGGCGCGGTCGGCCAGCATGCGGTCGCCGGGCCCGAGCTCGATCTCGCGGCGGATCACCTTGTCCTTCGTGTAGTCGTTGCCCTCGATCTTCACCTCGTTGATGACGACGGGCACGCCCTCGGTCACGACGAAGACGATGTCGAGCTTGACGTCCGAGTCCTCCGCCGGCACGCGGCGGACGTCGACGCGCGTATCGGCCAGGCCCTCGTCGCCCGAGCCCACGACGACCATCACGCGGTGCGCCGCGTCGTCCAGCGTCTTCGCGCCCGCCACGCCGCCGATCAGCTGGACGAGCTCGCTCTTCTCGCGCACGACCGCCTCGGGGTAGCGCGTCAGACCCTCGATCGCGACCGACCCGACCGTGTAGCGCGGCCCCTCGTCCACCGGGTAGACGAGGTCGGCCTTGCCCTCCGCCACCTTCTCGCGCACGGGCAGCCCCACCTTCGCGTCCAGGTAGCCGAGGTCGCGGTAGTATTCCTCCGCCTTGTCGACGGTCTGGGCCAGCTGCTCGCCCGTCACCGGCTTGTCGTTGAACCAGCCGACGGGATTCCACCACGGCAGCACGCCGATCTTCTCCTTGAGTTCGCCCACGTCCGCGTTTTCCGCGCCGTCGAACACGTAGTCGCGGATCTTCAGCCGCTCGCCCTCGTCCACCAGCAACGTCAGGGTGCAGTTGTTGCCGCCGGGGATCATCTCCGGCAGCGGCGTCACCTTCGCGTCGGGGAAGTGCTTCTTCTGGTAGGCCGCGCGCACCTTCGCCGCCGCCGCCGCCAGCTCGCCCTCGCTGTAGAGCGCGCCGTCCTTCAGCCCTGCCTCCTTGGCGATCTTCGACTCGCCGAAGAAGTCGTTGCCCTTGACGACGAGCGGCGCCTGGTAGCGGACCTTGCGCTTGACATAGAAGACGACCTCCACGCCGTCCGCCGCGCGCTGCGCGTCCACGCTGATCTCCTGGAACTCGCCGGAGTCGTTGAGCGCCGTGACGTCGCGCGAGACCGTCACCGGATCGTATTCCGCGCCCTCCTGCGTCTGGCACCGCGCGAGCACGGAACTCGTGTCGCCGCCGAACCCGTCCAGCGCCCGGACCTGGACGCCGAGGACCTTTGCCGCGTGCGCGCACGCAATCGCCGAAACTGCCGCCAAAAAGACCGTGAGTTTTTTCATGTCGAGTATTCTATCAAATTTTTTCAGTTCGCGTCGGAAACTTCCAGAAATTCTTTCATCACCTTCCGGAACGCCTCGCGGTCGGGCGACGGCTCCTCGCGCGCCACGCCGAAGCCGCCCGGCACCGTGATCGCCTCCGCGCCCGTCGCCAGCCGCCACGCGTCCAGCCCGCAGAGGACGCCGTCCGGCTGCGTCAGCAGGTGGCGGCTGTGCAGGAGCCCGTCGAGCGAGCCGCAGTCGTAGAGCGCGCGGCAGACCGTCTCCTGGTCCGCTTCCTTCATCCAGCCCTTCGCCACCGCGTAGGCGCAGTCGATGCAGATCGCGATCGGCACCGCATAGCCGTGCGGCAGCTTGTAGCCGCTCATCGACTCCAGCCGGTTCGCGCTCCACAGCGCAAAGCCCGTCGAGCCGCGCTTGACGCGCGACGAAATCGTGTCGCGCAGCGTCTCGACGAAGACGTCCCAGTCGCGGTTCTTCAGCGCCTCGGCGTTCTTGGCGAGCCGCCGCATCAGCGTCGCGTCCGCCACCGCCGCGAACCGCACGGCCTCGCCGAGCCCGCCGCGCCACACGCCGTC